>DASSTK010000275.1:0-2435 GCA_035707945.1 Sphingomonas sp. | reverse complement strand
GAGCGCCGCAAGGCGTCGCCCTCGCCGCAAGAGGGCACCCCCCGCGTCCTCGATCGCAAGAGGACGCACGACAAGAGACAGGACTGCCGCGCCTTCGCGGCGCTCCATGTCCTCTCACTCCATCCTCCGGGGCGGCATCCGCCCGCGGCAACGAAGAGGTGTGCCTGCCGGACGGCGGGTAGCCCGGATGGAGCGGCGCGAAATCCGGGGTGGCGATCGCCGCGGATCAACCGCTCCCGCATTCCGCTGCGCTCCATGCGGGCGACGGCGCGGCCCTCTCCGTCATGCCCCGGCGCCGCAGCCCCGGCGGCGCTGCGGCGCATTGCGGTTGCGCTTGCCCGCATCCCTGGCTATCTCACATTCAGCCGCCTCCGCGCGATGCGAGCCTCGCGCGCCGGCCCGTCGACTCACGCCCCATGCGGGCAGGAACCGGGAGCGGGCACAGCCCGTGTCACGCGCGCCCGGTCCGAAGGACAGGCAGACGACATGCAGCTCTATCTCAACGGCTTCCAGGGCCGCGAACCGGAAATCCCGAGGCCTCCCGCGCGGCGAGGCGCATCCGCGACCGCGCGCGATCTCCCCCGGTCGGTCGACGTCCTGATCGTCGGCTGCGGGCCGGCGGGCCTGACCCTGGCGGCGCAGCTCGCGGCCTTTCCGGACATCAGCACCTGCATCGTCGACCAGAAGCCGGGGCCGATGAAATGGGGCCAGGCCGACGGCGTCGCCTGCCGCACCATGGAGATGTTCAACGCCTTCGGCTTTGCCGACGGGGTGCTGAACGAGGCGCATTGGGTCAACGAGACGACGTTCTGGACGCCGGACAAGGCCCATCCGGAGACCGTCGTCCGCACCGGGCGCATTCACGACACCGAGCCGGGCCTGTCCGAATTCCCCCATGTCCTGCTCAGCCAGGCGCGGATCCACGACTTCTACCTGGAGACGATGCGCAACGGGCCGGCGCAGATCGAGCCGGCCTATGGGCGGCGCCTGATCGACCTGCGGATCGACCCGGCCGTGTCGGCGGGCCGGGGCGCCCCCGATCACCCGGTGACGGCGACCTTCGAGCGGCTCGATCCGGGCCATCAGGGGCAGGTCGAGGTCGTCAAGGCGCGCTATGTGGCCGGCTGCGACGGCGCGCACAGCACCGTGCGCAAGCTGCTCGGCCACGAGATGCGCGGCGATTCGGCCAATCAGTTCTGGGGCGTCATGGACATCCTGGCGGTGACCGACTTCCCGGACATTCGCCTCAAGGTGCTGATCCGCTCGGCCGAGGACGGCAACCTCCTGATCATCCCCCGCGAGGGCGGCTACATGGTGCGGCTCTATATCGAGCTCGAGCACCTGAGCCGGACCGGCAAGATCTCGCGCAACGACGTGACGCTCGATCAACTGCTCGCGGCGGCGCAGCGCATCATCCATCCCTACAAGCTGGAGGCGAAGGAGGTGCCCTGGTGGTCGGTCTACGAGATCGGCCAGCGGCTGTGCGACAAGTTCGACGACGTGCCGGAGGACGAAGCCGGCGAGCGCCTTCCTTGCGTGTTCATCGCCGGCGACGCCTGCCACACCCACAGCCCGAAGGCGGGCCTCGGCATGAACGTCTCGATGCAGGACGCCTTCAATCTCGGCTGGAAGCTGGCGGCCGTGCTGCGGGGGCGCAGCGCCCCCGAACTGCTGCACAGCTACTCGGCGGAGCGTCAGGCCATCGCCAAGGAGCTGATCGATTTCGACCGCGAGTGGGTCAGCGTGCTGAGCGCGCCCGTCAAGGTCGCGCCCGGTGACGAGGGCACCGACCCGGCCACCATCCAGGACTATTTCGTCCGGCACGGGCGCTACACGGCGGGAACGGCCACCCGCTACAGGCCGTCCGCCCTGACCGGCGAAGCGACCGACCAGCATCTCGCCAAGGGCTTCGTGATCGGCATGCGGTTCCATTCGGCGCCGGTCATCCGGCTCGCCGACGCCAAGCCGCTTCAGCTCGGCCATACGGTGACCGCCGACGGCCGCTGGCGGCTCTTCGCCTTCTCCGGCGCGGAAGACCCGACGGGCTCCGGCTCCGCGATCCGGGCGCTGTGCGACTTCCTCGGCTCGGACGCATCCCCCGTCAGACGGTACACGCCGGCGGGCCAGGACATCGACTCCGTGATCGACGTGCGCGCCGTCTTCCAGCAGGGCCATCGCGACCTCGCCGTGGAGCGCATGCCGGCCTTCCTGCTGCCGCGCAAGGGGCGCCTCGGGCTCATCGATTACGAGAAGATGTTCTGCGTCGATCCGGCGAACGACATCTACGACCTGCGCGGCGTCGATCGGAAGCGGGGCTGCATCGTCGTCGTCCGCCCCGATCAATATATCGCCCACGTCCTTCCGCTCGACGCCCACGAGGCGCTGTCTGGCTTCTTCGGGGGCTTCATGACGGGCGAGAAGGTGCCGGCGCGGGT
>DASSTK010000274.1:0-6065 GCA_035707945.1 Sphingomonas sp. | reverse complement strand
GCCGCCCAACCCTTTACTGGAAAGGGGGGTGCGCGCGCTTCAGGCCAGGGGTGTGATCGTGGTGGCGGCGGTCGGCAATGACGGCCCGGCCGCGCCGCCCCAATATCCCGCCTCCTATCCCGGCGTGATCGCCGTCACGGGCGTCGACGGCCATGATCATGTGCTGATCGAAGCGGGCAAGGCCAGGCATCTCGATTTCGCCGCACCCGGCGCGGATATGGTGGCCGCCGTGCCCGGCGGGAAATGGGAGAGGGTGCGCGGCACCTCCTTCGCCGCGCCGCTGGTCGCGGGCCGTCTGGCGCTCGCCGATCATGGCGACGCCGGGGCAGCGATCGCCGCGGTCGCGGCGCACGCCAGGCCCGGCCGCGATGTCGGCCGGGGCATCGTCTGCGAGCCCTGCCGGACGCCGCCGCGAGAGATGGGCCTGAAATAATCGGGGATGAAAGGGCGGAGCCTCGTCGTTCCTCTTCATGCGGGCCGCCACGGCCGCGCGAGAATCAAGGAGATGGACGATGATCAACCGCAATCCCATTCGGCTCCGCCTGCTGGCCGCCGCGGCGCTGCTGGGCGGCATGGCGGCGGCTCCCGCGGGCGCGCAACTGCTTGGCGGGGGCGGCGCTCTCGGCGGCATGGTCGGCGGCGCGATCGGGGGCGCGGGCCAGATCGGCGGCGCGGCCACCGGCGCGCTCGGCGGCTCGGCCGGATCGCTCGGCTCGGTGACGGGCGATCTCAGCAACAGCGTGAACGGTTCGGGGAGCGCCCATGCCGGCAAGTCGGTCAACGCGCGTTCGGGCCACGCCAGCGCGAACGCGGGCCTGGCGGGCACGGTTTCGGGCGCCGCGAACGACACGCTCGGCGCGAGCGGGCCGGCCGGATCGTTGGCCGGAGGCGTGAACGGCTCGGGTTCAGCGAGTGCGAGCAAGAGCGCCGGCGTCAGCGCCGATACGATCGGCACGGATCAGGCGACCGGCACGGCGCGCGGGGTCGTCTCGGGCGCGCGCAACCGCGCCGCCGCGACAGCCGACCGGGCCAGAACCGCCGCTTCGAATACCGCCGATCGCGCGCGCGGCGCGGCGAACGCTGCGCGCTCGACCGCCGGCCATGCGTCCGGATCGGTTTCGGGCAGCGCTTCCGGCTCGGCGCACGGCTCGGTTTCGGGCGGCCCGCAATCCTGACGTTCGGCGCTTTGTTTGAAAGGGCGATGCCGCCGGGAGCGATCCCGGCGGCATTGAGCGCGCGGAACATGCCTGACTGGCCGCCGCTCCACGTTGTTTTCAGAATCCAGGGAGCGGGAGATTCGCAGCTGGCTCTCAGAACCTCCCGCTCAGCGTCAAGGTGAAGATCGAACGGCGTGGACCGAACGAACGCTTCGTTGATGTCTCCCATGGGTTCTCTTCCAACTTCTTGCAGCGCATTGTTGATGATAATATCGCCATCCATGGCATTGGATTTATTCGAGTATCGGCGATGTTCTGGACCTGTCCGGCGGCAATGTTGAATGCGCTCTCGATTTGCCGGACGAAGAGGGGGTGATATCGGAGTCCCCCATGCGTCCGTTGAGATGGAAAGCCCGAAGCCCCGTTACCGCCCTGAAGGCCTTTTTCGGGAATGATGTGTCGGATGGCCTGCTGCTGATGGGTGCCGCGGCGCTCGCGCTGATCATCGCCAACAGTCGGTTCGCGGCCGCCTATTTCAGCGGTTTGCAGGCGCATATCGGCCCGCTCTCGGTCCTTCATTGGATCAATGACGGGCTGATGGCGCTGTTCTTCCTGCTGGCAGGGCTGGAGATCAAGCGCGAGTTCCTCTCCGGCGAATTATCGGCCTGGGCGGACCGGCGGCTGCCCTTCATTGCAGCGGGCGCGGGGATGCTGACCCCGGCGCTCGTCTATCTCGCGCTGGCCCGCCATTCCCCGGACTTGCTGCATGGCTGGGCTATACCGGCCGCGACCGATATCGCATTCGCCTCCGGAGTGCTGGCGCTGCTCGGCCGTCGCGCGCCGGCTTCGCTCAAGATCTTTCTGATCACCGTCGCGGTTATCGACGATCTCGGAGCGATCCTCATCATCGCGCTCGCTTATTCGGAGGAAATCCGGATTGTCGCCCTCCTCGCCGCGGCGCTGATATTCGTCGGTATGATCGGCCTCAATCGGGCGGGAGTGCGGCGACTTCCTGTCTATCTGATTCCGGCGGCGGGATTGTGGATCGCCGTCCTCCTGTCCGGCATTCACGCCACGGTCGCGGGCGTTCTGGCCGCGCTCGTCATTCCGCTGCGATCCGGCGAGGATCCGGACAGGCCTTCGCCGCTCCACAGGCTGGAGCACATGGTTCGCGATCCGGTCGCCTATGGCGTCCTGCCGCTGTTCGGCTTCGCCAACGCCGGAGTGGCGCTGGATCGAATGGGGGCGGGGGATCTGGTTGCGCCGCTTCCGATCGCGATCGCCTTGAGCCTCTTCCTGGGAAAGCAGCTGGGAATCTTCGCCAGCGTCCGCATCGCCGTAGCGCTCGGCATCGCGGCGCGCCCTCAGGGCACGAGCTGGCGTCAGATTTATGGAGTGGCGCTGCTGTGCGGTGTCGGTTTCACCATGAGCCTGTTCATCGGTGGCCTAGCCTTCGTCGATCCGCGGCATCTTTCGGAAGTGAAGATCGGGGTTCTCGGTGGATCGGCCATTTCCGCGCTGGCCGGCTATCTTCTCCTGCGTTTTCTGTCCGGGCCGATCTCGTCGGAATCGGAAGCAACGCAGGCGAAGGCCTGACCTCAGCACAGAAACTCCGCCGCGTCGGGAACGCGGCTGAAGGCGATCTTGACGCCGAGATAATTGAGATCGAGCCCGCGCTGGGAGGCTAGCGAGACGACCGGACCTTCGTAGCGGCGGTTCAGCCTGTCGATCGTCTCCCACAGCGCCGTTTGCTTTTCCTCCAGCGCCCGCTCGCCGGGCGGGGTGAACAGATCCGGCTCGGGGCCGTGACCGCCAAGCTCGAACAGATCGACCGCGACCAGCGCGATGCGCGCCTTGCGCCAGGGGGAGAAGCGCAACGACTCGACCGCGCGGCTCCACAGCCGGTCGAGCTGATCGAGAAAGGTCCAGCTATTCTGCGAGGCGGGAAAGGCGGCCTCCTGCTCGATCCAGCCTTCCGGCCGCAGCCGGATCGCCAGCCGCAGCCGCGCGGCATGGAGATTGTAGAAGCGCAGGCGGCTCGCCGCCTTGAGCAGCAGCGCGCGGGCGATGACGCGCGCCTGCGGCCACGTCTGATGCTCGGGAGAGAGCACCCGGCTATGGCCGATCATCGTCCGTTCGCGCGGCGCCTCGTCCGGTATGTCATAGCCTCTGAGCGCATAGCAGAAGCGCTCGCCCACCACCGAGCCCCAGATCGCCCGCGCCTGCTTGGGCGGCAGCTTCCACAGGCTTTCGAAATCCCGGATTCCGGCTTTCTCCAGCCGCCGCTCAATCCCTCCGCCCACGCCGGGTATGGCGCGAAGCGGCAGGCCGGCGAGAGCATGGGGCAATTGGTGCGCTTCGATCGCGACCAGCCCATCCGGCTTCTCCAGTTCGGAAGCGAGCTTGGCCAGCAGCGGGCTCGGCGCGATGCCGATCGAGGAGCGCAGGCACGGGCCGATATTGGCCGCGATTCCCGCCTTGATCTCCCGCGCCTTGGCATGCGCGGCTTCGGGCGCATATTCGCGCGGATCGAGCCGGCAGGCGCATTCGTCGATCGAGTAGATGCGCGCGATCGGCAGATGCCGCCCGATCTCCGTCATCAGCAGATTGTGGACCTCGACATAGCGTTCGTGCCGCGCCGGGCGCACGGCGATGCCGGGGCAGAGCCGCCGCGCCTCGCGCACCGGCGTGCCGCGCGAAATGCCCAGCGCCTTCGCCTCATAGCTGGCGGCGATCGCGCCGGTATGCTCCGAATCGAGCGGCGTCACGATCACCGGCCGGCCCCGGATAGCGGGATCGTCATGCTGCTCGACCGCGGCGAAATAGCCGTTGAAGTCGATGAACAGGAACCGCAGCGGGTGATCGGGGGCGGAATCGGCATCCATGTTAGAACATATATCGAACATTCTCATCCGGAAGCAATGCCGGCCGGTTTTCCACAGCTTTTCGACGGGCCGGATTCCTTGTCGGGCGGCGATACCGTAGGGAGGGCGGGTGAATCTCCACCGCCCGGTTCCCGATCTCCCGCCCGTCTGCGGCGTCGCGCGCTCGATCCTGGGGCAGCCCTGGCGGTGGCGCGGGCTGGCGGGCGAGGCGGATACGGGGTTCGAGCCCGATGCGCTGGTCGATCAGCTCTTGCTCGGGCGCGGCTGCCCGCGCGAGGAACTGGAGAGCCACCGCAACCCCACCATCCGCGGCTTCATGCCCGATCCCTCGATCTTTCGGGATATGGACGCCGCCGCCGATCGGCTGGCCGATGCCGTGGAGCGAAGTCAGCGCGTCACCGTCTTCGGCGATTACGACGTGGACGGCGCGACCTCGGCGGCGCTGCTGATCCGGCTGCTGCGCGCTCTGGGGCTGGAGGCGCGGGCCTATATCCCCGATCGCCTGCTCGAAGGCTACGGCCCCTCGGCGGGCGCGCTCGTCCGGCTGGCGGAGGAGGGCGCGCAGCTGGTCGTCACCGTCGATTGCGGCGCGATGGCGTTCGAGGCGCTGGCGGCCGCGCACGCGGCCGGGCTAGACGTGATCGTGGTCGATCACCACAAGTGCGCGGCCGAGCTTCCGATCGCCCATGCGTTCGTCAATCCCAACCGGCTGGACGAAGGCGAGGGCGCGGCGCACGGGCATCTCGCGGCGGTCGGCGTCGCCTTCCTGCTCGGCGCGGCGCTGGTGCGCGAACTGCGGCGGCGCGGCTGGTTCGCGAGCCGGGCCGAACCGAAGCTGATCGAGCTGCTCGATCTCGTCGCGCTCGGCACCGTCGCCGATGTTGCCCAGTTGAAGGGCCTCAACCGCGCCTTCGTGGCGCAGGGGCTCAAGATCATGGCGGCGCGTCGGAGCGTCGGCCTCGTCGCCCTGCTCGAAGCCGCGCGCCTCGTTCGCGCGCCGACCGCCACCGATCTCGGCTTCGCGCTCGGCCCCCGCATCAACGCGGGCGGGCGGGTCGGCCGCGCCGATCTCGGGGTCAGGCTGCTCACCACCGAGGACGAGGCCGAAGCCCGCGCGATCGCCGCCGAACTCGATCGGCTGAACGAGGAGCGCCGCGCGATCGAGCAGGCGGTGCGCGAAGAGGCCGAAGCGCTGCTCGCGCGGCAGGGCAACCGCGCCGTCGCGGTGGTGGCGGGGCGCGGCTGGCACCCCGGCGTGATCGGCATCGTCGCCGGGCGGATCAAGGAGGCGATCGCCCGCCCCGCCATTGTCATCGCGCTGGATGGGAACGGCATCGGCAAGGGATCGGGCCGCTCCGTCTCGGGCGTCGATCTCGGCGCAGCGGTGCTGGCGGCGAAGGATACGGGCCTGCTCGTCGCCGGCGGCGGGCACGCCATGGCGGCGGGCCTGACGGTGGAGGAGGCGCGGCTCGACGCGCTTGCCGAGTTCCTCGATGATCGCATTGGCGCCGATGTCGCGCGCGCGAGCGACGGGCGCGCGCTGCTGCTCGATGCGGTGGTCGGCCCCGGCGGCGTCACGCCCGCATTGGTGGAGGCGCTGGAGGCGGGCGGCCCTTACGGCGCCGGTTGGCCGAGCCCGCGCGTCGCCGCCGGGCGGGTGCGGGTGGTGCGCGCCGATGTGGTGGGCAACGGCCATGTCCGAACCATCGTGGCGGGCGAGGACGGTCGCTCGATCAAGGCGATGGCCTTCCGACAGGCGGACTCGCCGCTCGGCCAGGCGCTGCTCGCCGCCGGGCCGAACCGCCGCCTCTGGCTCGCCGGCCGCGCGAAGATCGATGACTGGGGACAGCGCCCGGCCGCCGAGTTGCATGTGGATGACGCCGCCTGGGCCGATGAGGCGGCTTGACCACCCCACGGGCCTGCCCTAAGCCCCGCGCCGCCGGGACGGCCCCATCGTCTAGCGGTCCAGGACGTCGCCCTTTCACGGCGAAAACACGGGTTCGAGTCCCGTTGGGGTCACCAT
>DASSTK010000273.1:0-3926 GCA_035707945.1 Sphingomonas sp. | reverse complement strand
ACGCATACCAGCCGTCGAGGTTCAAAGACGGCGCGTCGGCGAAGCGATCGAGGTAGAGGTGGCTGTATTCGCCCTGCACCGAGAAGGGGCCGAGCACGCCCGCGCCTTCGAGCCCGTAGAAGATCGCGGTCTTCACGCCCGCTTCCGGCCCGCCCTGCGGATTCGATCCGGTGATGGCGATGCGTTCCAGATAGCCGCCGTCGACGCGGATATTGGGCCTGTCCCCAAGCGTCACGCTGTTGTCGGCCAGATCCTTCACCCGCCAGGCCGACGCGCCGAGATGCACCAGCCGCCCCGGCCGGTTCACCGGCTCCAGCGTGACGCGGCCATTCAAGCCCCACACCTCGCCGGGCGTGGCGGGGTTGCGATCGACCGCCTCGCCCGCGCCGTAAAGGCCGCCGGTGGCGGTGATCAGCTTGTCGGCATAGGCAAGCGTCAGGCCGACGCGCCGCTCGCCCCCCACCGCCCCGAAGGCGGTGTTGGCCATGCCGCGCTCGATGAACTCGTTGAAGGAGTCCGATGTGTTGGCCTCCAGCCCGGCCGGAACCTTGAGCTGGCCGAGCGTGATGGTGGCGTGCCTGATGCCGGTATAGGCGACATAGGCGTCGAGCAGATTGGCCTTGTTGTCGACCCACTCGCCCTCGATCCGCCAGGCGAAGCGGCGGAAGGCGGTCCCGTCGAAGCCGAAGCGGCCGCGCCGGATTTCGGTGCCGTTATTGTAGGCATAGCCGCCCCGGCGCTCGTGGAAGGCGGCGTAATCCACGTCCAGCGCGCCGCGCGGCTTGAAGCTGAACGCCCCGTCCGGCGAGGTGAACTTCGGCACGATCGTCCATTGCGCGGACTCGGCGGGCGGCGGAGAGGAGGCCGGGGACGGCGGCGGCGCGGCCTGGGCGACGGCGTTCGGGGCCGAAGCCGGGGCGGGCGCGGCGCGGGAGGCGGCGAGCTGCCGTTCAAGCGCGGCATTGCGCCGTTCGAGCGTGCCGACCCGCGCTTCGAGCGCATCGAGGCGCGCCTGGAGCGCGGCGTTGCTCTGCTCCTGCGCGAACGCAGGGGCGGCGGCGAGCGCGGCGCAGGAGACGCCGGCGATCAAGGCGATGCGCATGAGAAATCCCCTTCGAGGTTTTTGCCCGTTGCTGTCGGTCGGCGCTCCCGCTCCGTTCGTCCCGAGCGCAGTCGAGGGACCGGGCCGAGGCCGTGCCTCGACTGCGCTCGGCGCGAACGGCAAGAAAGCCGCCTTCAGACGCTCAGTGCTTGGCGGCGGCGAAAATCTGGTCGAACGCCGCGCCGTCCGCGAAATGCGCCGCCTGCGCCCGCTTCCACCCGCCGAAATTGGCGATGGTGAAGAGCTGGAGCACCGGGAACTGATCGGCATGGCGCCTGGCCACCACCGGATCGATCGGCCGATAATGGTTGCGCGCGATGATCTCCTGCGCGGGGCGGGTGTAGAGATAGCGCAGATAGGCTTCGGCCACCTTGCGCGTGCCCTTGCGATCGACATTTGCGTCGATCCAGGCGACCGGCGGATCGGCCCGGATCGAGACGGAGGGCACGACGATCTGGAACTTGCCCTTGCCGGCCTCCGCGATGGCGAGCTGGGCCTCATTCTCCCAGGCGAGCAGCACGTCGCCCTGCCCGCGCTGGACGAAGGTGGTGGTCGCCCCGCGCGCGCCCGAATCCAGCACCGGCACGTTGCGGAACAGGCGCGTCATATATTCGCGCGTCTTGGCGTCCGATCCGTAATGTTTGCGGGCGTAGCCCCAGGCGGCGAGATAATTCCAGCGCGCGCCGCCCGATGTCTTGGGATTGGGGGTGATGACCTTCACGCCCGGCCGGATCAGATCGTCCCAATCCTTGATATGCCTGGGATTTCCCTTGCGGACCAGGAACACGATCGTCGAATAATAAGGCGTGGACTGGTGCGGCAGGCGGCTCTGCCAATTTTCCGGCAGCAGCTTCGCCTTATCCGCGATCGCGTCGATATCCGCACCCAGCGCCAGCGTGACGACATCGGCGGGAAGCCCGTCGATCACGGCGCGGGCCTGCGATCCCGATCCGCCGTGGCTCTGGTTGATGGTGACGCTCTGGCCGGTCTTCGCCTTCCACTCGCGGGTGAAGGAGGCGTCGATCGCGCGATAAAGCTCGCGCGTCGGATCGTAGGAGACGTTGAGCAGGGTGACGCGCGCGGGCGCGGCCGGCAAAAACGAAAGCCCGAACGGCGCGGCCGCCAGCAACGCGGCGATCCCCGCCAGCACGAAACGGCGCATATGCTCCTCCCTTGGTGGCGAGGGGAACGCTATTTCCTACTTACAGACTAGGGAATAATGCTTTTGCTTGGGGCTCGGCAAGCCGGGCTACGCTCGGCTCGTCACGCCGCCTCGCTCGCCTCGGCGCGCGCGGCGTCCGCCAGCGTGGTGCCGGAAAGCGTCTGCGCCGCCTGGGCGCGCACCTTGGCCATCACCTTGCGAATCGCGCAGGTCGCCTCGTCATGGCAATCGTCGCAGCGTTCGTAGAAGTTGAGGCTGGCGCAGGGCACCATCGCGATCGGGCCGTCCGTCAAGCGAATCACCTCGGCGAAGTCGATCTGCTCGGGCGGACGGGCGAGCGCATAGCCGCCGCCCGGCCCACGCCGGCTGGCGATCAGGCCGCCGCGCTTCAGATCGAGCAGGATCAGCTCGCAATATTTGCGCGGCACCTGCTGAAGCTGGGCGATTTCGGCGGCGGGCACGGCGCGCCCCTCGCCTTCGCGCGCGAGGTGAATCAGCGCCCGAAGGGCATAGCGAGTCTTTTGCGAAAGCATGGCCGTTCCCATATTCCCCATCGGCGCGCTCGGCAATCTTGCCCGCGCGCTTTCCTTTGCCCGCGCCAATCGCTATGGCGCTGCGATCATTTCGGGCCGAGGCCCCCGAACATTCAGAGGTTTGATGGCGAAAGAAGAACTGCTCGAGATGCGCGGACAGGTGGTGGAGCTTCTGCCCAACGCCATGTTCCGCGTGCGGCTGGAGAATGACCACGAGATATTGGGCCACACCGCCGGCAAGATGCGCAAGAACCGCATCCGCGTGCTGGTGGGCGACGAGGTGCTCGTCGAACTGACGCCCTATGATCTCACCAAGGGCCGCATCACCTACCGCTTCAAGTAAGCGCGGGGCGCAAGGATCAGCCATGCGCCTCGTCCTCGCCTCCGCGAGCCCGCGCCGGCTCGATCTGCTCGCCCGGCTGGGCGTGACGCCGGACGCGATCGATCCCGCCGATATCGACGAAACGCCGCTCAAGGCCGAGCTGCCGCTGCCCCATGCGCGGCGGCTGGCGGCGGCCAAGGCCGAGACGGTGGCCGCGCGCCACGCAGGTTCATTGGTGCTGGCCTGCGACACGGTGGTGGCGTGCGGGCGGCGCATCCTCCCCAAGGCCGAGGACGAGGCGACGGCGCGGCGCTGCCTGGATCTGCTCTCCGGCCGCCGCCACCGCGTTCATTCGGCAGTGACCCTGATCGACGGCGAAGGCCGCGCGCGACACCGCGATTCGACCAGCATCGTCGCCTTCAAGCGGCTCTCGGCGGCCGAGATCGACGCCTATCTCGCGCGCGGGGAATGGCGCGGCAAGGCGGGCGGCTACGCCGTGCAGGGCTTCGCGGAAAGCTTCGTGCGCTTCCTCTCCGGCAGCCATTCGGGCGTAGTGGGGCTACCCCTGTTCGAGACGCGGGCGCTGCTCGCGGCCGCCGGAGTGGCCCTTGGCTGAGTGGCGGCTCGACGAGGGCATCGGCGAGCATCGCGCCGCGCTGATCGACGGCGACAATATCATCGAAGCGGCGATCGACCGGCAGGACGGGCGGCTCCGGGTCGGCCAGGTGATCGCGGCGAAGCTGGGCGAACGGATCGGCGGCGGCGCGTGGATCGCGACCGCGCAGGGCGACGCGGTGCTGGAATCCG
>DASSTK010000272.1:0-3082 GCA_035707945.1 Sphingomonas sp. | reverse complement strand
GGCGCGCCCGAGCGGCGCGGCCGTCTCCATTTCTACGATATGCGCGTGGACCTGCTCTGCCCGGACGCGGCGCTGCTCATCAGCCATTACCATCTGGAGCGGCCCGAACACCCGCAGGAGGGCGTCAACACCCGCCTGTTCCGCAAGCGGCAAGGGCGCTGGGTGATCGTGATGAACCACGTCTCCAGCTACGAGGCGCACGAGACGAAGTGAAACAGCCGCCTTCGCAGCCGTCCACCCGGCCGGTTCAGCCGTAGCGGACGGGGCGATCGGGCATGGATAACGGCGCGAGGCGCGCGAAGGAGGAGATGGGGCGCATCTCCTCCCCGAACAGGCGCACCCGGCCGCGTCCGGCCGCCTTGGCGGCGTAGAGCGCGTAATCGGCTTCCGAGAACAGGCGCGGCGGATCGAGACGGCCGGGGGTTCCGGCGATCGCCGCCCCGATCGAGGCGCTGACCTCGATCCGCATATCCTCCCACAGCACCGGCTGGCTGAGCGCATTCCGCGCCCGTTCGAGCCGGGGCGTCAGCCGATCGGCGTCGGCGGCGCCGCCCAGCAGCACCGCGAATTCATCGCCGCCGATCCGGGCGATGAGCAGCGCATCGGCGAAGCAATGGCCGAGCCGGATCGCCAGCACGCGCAGGCACTCGTCCCCAGCCGGGTGGCCGAGCCGATCGTTGATAGGCTTGAAATGATCGAGATCGACCAGCAGCAGCGCCGCGATCGCGCCGTCGCCCGGCCCGCCGCCCGCGAAGAAACGCTCCTGGAACATGCCGCGATTGGCGAGCCCGGTCAGCGGATCGGATTCGGCGAGCCTGCGCAGCCGCTCCCACGCCTCGCGTTCGCGGGTGATGTCCTGCTTCATGCCGTAGAGCGTGGCGGCGCGGCCGGGCCCGCGATCGACCGCGGCGGTGATCCGCATCCAGCGATCCTCGTCGCGCGCGGTGCGGATGCGCGCCTCCAGCGTGAAGCGGCCACCCTCTCGGACGGCGGCGGAGCGCAGCCGTTCGAGCCGGTCGCGCGATTCCTCGTCGTAGAGTTCGACCACCGCCGAGCGCGCGACCAGCGAGCCCTGGGGCAGATCGAAAAGGTCATAGACGCCGGGAGTCCAGCTCAGCCGCTCGCTTTCCAGATCGCATTCGAAGGCGCCGAGCCCGGCGAGCCGCGTGGCGCGGTCGTAGAGCGCGATCTGCCGGGCGGTCGTCTCGATCGGCCCCGCGCCCATGAAATCCATATCCCCGCGCCCCGCCATGCCTCTGCTTAGCGCGCTCTGGTTAATCCATGATTGGCGGCGCGTCCAATTCCGTGCGCTCGAGGAAGAAACTCAGCGCGCCTCGAAGCGAGCCCATTCGAGATCGGTGAGGCGCACGTCGAGGCGGAGCGTTTCGCCGACGGGCTCGCTCGCCAGCACTTCGCCGTGCTGGTGGAGCCAGGCGATCGCCGCGCCGTCGCCGGCGGGCAGGCGCACGGTGCGGACGCGCGCGCCGTGGCGGAGACGATCGGAAAGCAGGCGGCGGAGATCGTCCACCCCCTCCCCCGTCAGCGCCGAGAGCGGGACGACATCGTCGCGCCGCGCCGCCTCGGCGAGCGCGACGGACCCCGCCTCGGCGTCCAGCATGTCGATCTTGTTCCACGCCTCGACCACAGGCGCGCGCTCCTCGCCCATGATCTCGGCGAGCACGGCGGAGACATCCTCGGCCTGCGCTTCGGTATCCGGGTGCGAGATGTCGCGAACGTGGACGATGATGTCGGCGGTCGTCACTTCCTCCAGCGTGGCGCGGAAGGCGGCGACGAGCTGGGTCGGCAAGTCCGAGACGAAGCCCACCGTGTCCGACAGGATCGCCTTGTCGATGCCGGGGAGCGCGATCTGCCGCATGGTGGGATCGAGCGTGGCGAACAGCAGATTTTCCGCCATGACGTCGGCCCCTGTCATGCGGTTGAACAGCGTCGATTTGCCGGCGTTGGTGTAGCCGACCAGCGCGATCACCGGCCAGGGCGCGCGCCGCCGCCGATCGCGGTGCAGGCCGCGCGTGCGGCTGACCTGATCGAGTTCGCGGCGGAGCTTGGCCATGCGATCGCGGATCATCCGCCGGTCCGCCTCGATCTGCGTCTCGCCGGGGCCGCCCAGAAAGCCGAAGCCGCCGCGCTGGCGCTCGAGGTGGGTCCAGCTCCTGACCAGCCGGCCGGCCTGATAATCGAGATGGGCGAGCTCCACCTGCAAGCGCCCTTCGGCGGTGGCGGCGCGCTCGCCGAAGATTTCGAGGATCAGGCCGGTGCGATCGATGACCTTGGCCTTGAGCTTCTCCTCCAGATTGCGCTGCTGGATCGGCGTCACGGCGGCGTCGACGACGACCAGCTCCGCCTCTTCCATCCGCACCGCGTCGGCGAGCGCCTCGACCTGACCGGAGCCGAGCAGAGTGGCCGCCTTGGGCGCGCGCAGGCGGAACGCCACGCGCTCGACCACATCGAGCCCGATCGCGGCGGCGAGGCCGGCGGCTTCATCCAGCCGCGCCTCGGCGGAACGGTTGTGCGGACCGATCTCGGGCAGCGCGACGATCGCGCGCGCGCCGCGGGCCAGACCGTCTTCGCGTTGGAAAGCGCTCAATCGGCCTCCGCCTGCTCGTCGACCTCGGCGAGATTGACCGGATGCTGCGGCTGCACCGTGGAGATGGCGTGCTTGTACACGAGCTGGCTCTGCCCTTCGCGGCGCAGCAGCAGGCAGAACAGATCGAATGCCGCCACCTCGCCCTGCAGCATCACGCCGTTGACCAGGAACATCGTCACCGGCTCGCCGCTGTTACGGACGGCGTGAAGGAAGATTTCCTGCAGCAGCGCGCCGCGCTTGCTTTCCGCGAACGCCTTCTCGATCGGCGCGAGATCGATCGGATGGGCGGGCATCACGGTGGAAATGGCGTGCTTGTAGATGAGCTGCGACTGGCCGTCGCGCCTGAGCAGCACCGAGAAATTGTCGAACCAGGTGATGATGCCCTGAAGCTTGACGCCCTTGACGAGGAACATCGTCACCGGCGTCTTCGACTTTCTCAGAGCATTGAGGAACATATCCTGAAGATTGTTGGGCTTT
>DASSTK010000271.1:0-5069 GCA_035707945.1 Sphingomonas sp. | reverse complement strand
CCACGCTCGCCGGCGTGAACTTCATCGCCACCATCCTGAAGATGCGCGCGCCGGGCATGGAGCTGATGCGCATGCCGGTGTTCTGCTGGACGGCGCTGTGCACCAACATGCTGATCCTGGCGGCCTTCCCGATCCTGACCGTCACGCTCGCGATGCTGACGCTCGATCGCTATCTCGGCTTCCACTTCTTCACGAACGACATGGGGGGCAACCCCATGAACTACATCAACCTCATCTGGATGTGGGGCCACCCGGAAGTCTATATCCTGATGATCCCGCTGTTCGGGGCCTTCTCCGAGATCGCCGCGACCTTCTCGGGCAAGCCGCTGTTCGGCTACAAGTCGATGGTCTATGCGACCATGGCGATCGCCGGCATGAGCTTCGTCGTGTGGCTGCACCACTTCTTCACGATGGGCTCCGGCGCGAACGTCAACGCCTTCTTCGGCATCACCACGATGATCATCGCGGTGCCGACCGGCGTGAAGATCTTCAACTGGCTGTTCACCATGTACAAGGGCCGCGTGCGCTTCACCGTGCCGACGCTCTGGATGGTGGGCTTCATGGTGACGTTCGTGATCGGCGGCATGACCGGCGTGATGCTGGCGTTGCCGGGCGCGGACTTCGTGCTCCACAACTCGCTGTTCCTGATCGCGCATTTCCACAACGTGATCATCGGCGGCGTGGTGTTCGGCTGCTTCGCGGCGACAAACTACTGGTTCCCCAAGGCGTTCGGCTTCACGCTCAATGAGAAGCTGGGCAAGGCGAGCTTCTGGTGCTGGCTGGTGGGCTTCTATCTGGCCTTCATGCCGCTCTACGCGCTCGGCTTCATGGGGGCGACGCGCCGGCTCCAGCATTATGACAACCCGGCCTGGCAGCCCTTCTTCATCGTCGCCGCCGTCGGCGCGGCGGTGATCCTGGCCGGCATCGTGCTGATGGCCGCCCAGCTCATCGTCAGCATCCGCGATCGCGAGCAGAATCGCGATCTGACCGGCGATCCGTGGAACGGCCGCACGCTGGAATGGGCGGTCGCCTCGCCGCCGCCCTTCTACAATTTCGCCAGGACGCCGGTGATCGAGGGCCTGGACGCCTGGCACGAGATGAAGAAGCGCGGCGAGACGCTGGTTCCGGAGACGTTCGAGCCGATCCATATGCCGCGCAACACCTGGGCGGGCTTCGTGATCGGCATCGCCTCCGTGCCGCTCGGCTTCGCGCTGATCTGGCATATCTGGTGGCTGGCGGGGCTGAGCTTCATCTTCTCCGTCGGCTGCGCCATCGCCCATTCGTTCGAACAGGATCGCGACTATTACGTCCCCGCCGAGGAAGTGGCGGAGATCGAAGGTCGCCGCATCGCCATCGCCGAGGCCGCCTGACATGACCACGCTGACCCTCACCTATCCGGGCGGCAGCGCCCACGACGCGCACGATCATCACGATCAGGCCGGAACCGTGAAGCTCGGCTTCTGGCTCTATCTGATGAGCGACTGCGTGCTCTTCTCGGGGCTGTTCGCCACCTTCGCGGTGATGAGCAAGGCGTTCGCGGGCGGCCCGACGCCGGCGACCCTGTTCGATCTGCCCTATGTCGCGGTCGAGACGGGGCTGCTGCTCTTGAGCTCGCTCGCCTCGGGCGTCGCGATGGTGGCCGCCTACAAGCGCATGAAGGGCGCGACGCTCGTCTGGTTCGCGATCACCGCGCTGCTCGGCCTCGGCTTTCTGGGGCTCGAGATCAACGAGTTCGCGCACATGATCGCCGAAGGGGCGGGGCCGCAGCGCTCGGGCTTCCTTTCGGCCTTCTTCACGCTGGTCGGCACCCACGGGCTGCACGTCACCGCCGGCCTGATCTGGATGGCGGTGCTGATGAGCCAGGTGGCGCTGCGCGGCCTGACCGAGACGACGATGCGGCGGCTCGTGTGCCTCAGCCTGTTCTGGCACTTCCTCGACATCATCTGGATCGGCGTTTTCAGCTTCGTCTATATCATGGGATTTTCGGCATGAGCGCGGGCGCTTCGCACGCGGAAGGCCACGGCCTCCGCCCCTATGTCATCGGCTTCCTGCTCGCGGTGCTGCTCACCGCCGTGCCCTTCTGCGCGGCGATGACGCATGCGGCGGCCGGCGGCGCGCTGGTGGCGCTGGTGATGGGCGCGGCGGTGGTGCAGATCGTCGTCCACCTCGTCTTCTTCCTCCACCTCGACAACACCACCGATCGCTGGACGCTCTCGGCGCTGGTCTTCACGCTGCTGATTCTGGCGATCGTGGTGGCGGGCTCGCTGTGGGTGATGTACAACCTCAACCACAATATGATGCCGATGCCGATGGAGGGCTGAGCCCCCTCGCTCCCGGTCTCTTGCGAAAAGCCCGTCCTCCGCTGAGCGGAGGGCGGGCTTTTCTTGTGGTCATGGATGCCGGATGACGGCCTGCTGGCCGAGCCTGTGCGACGCTTCAGGGAACCGGGGGCGGCGGCTCGTGCGTTGCCGGGGGTTCAGGGCCGAAGTCCTAGCCCTGATAGCATCGAAGGGAGAAAGCGCATGTTCGGCAAAGCCCTGATCGCGGCGGGAGCGGCGCTCGCCACCGCCTCGCCTGCTCTGGCCGCGCCCGACGGAAGCCATGCGATGACCCGGATCAACGCGGTTCCGGCGCGGGCGGGCTGGTTCGTCTGCGATGCCGTGTCCGGGCCTTACGCCCTGTTCGCGGGCAAGGCGGATGCGAAGGGGAACAGCCTCATCACCCTGCTCGATCGCCGCACCGGGCGCTTCGATACGCAAAGCTACCGGGTCGGCCGCGCCGATCCGGGCGCCGGGCAGATTTACTGGTCGCTGTCGCAGAAGGGCCGCGAGGTCGGCCATGTCCACGGCGTCAATCCCGGCATGATCGACGATGACGGCGCCACCATCGCCCCGATCGTGGAGGTGAAGCTCGGCGCGCACGATCTCCAGTGCCGCTGGCTCGCCCATATGCGCTTCATCGGCCTCGATTCGCGCCGCAGCGTTGTGGTGACGCAAGGGCCGGAGGGGCTCGTCTATCAGAGCTTCGATTTCCGCAAGCGCGGCCCCGTCACCCATCCGGACGGCGTGCAGGTGAGCAACAAGCCCACGCTCCGCATCGCCGGCGGCAGCGAGATGACGGGTTCGCTCTCCGGCTTCCGCTTCGTCAACCAGGGGTATGTCTATTTCATCGAGCGGCCGAAGCATGGCGAGCCGGCGGCGGTGCTCGTCAACCACAAGGGCAGGCAGATCGGCGTCGATCGGCTGGTTGGCTTCACCTACGCGCCGCCCGCGGGCGATCCTGCGGTAAAGCTCGGCCGCCGGGATGTCTGGTCGGGCCGGGGGCTCGATCGCTGCCGGCAGGGAAACAGCGCCACGGCGGTCGACGATTGCCTCGTCGCGACGATGCGGCGCACCGGGGCGACCCCGGCCGCGATCGCCTTCACCCGCGGCATGATCGCGAAGGATGATCCCGGCTATGTCTCGGGGTGGCGGCAGGCGGGGCCGGTGGGGATCGCCACCGTCACCTTCCCCTTCCGCGCCAACACCAACGAGGGGACGATGCTGGTCCCCTCCGCCGGCGCGCCGATCATGGTCGATGAGTACAAGCTCAGCGCCGCCGACAAGGCGCGGCCCGATTATCGCGCGGTGATGAAGCGGCATCCGGACGCCTGGCCGGTCGCCCCGGCCGAAGTCTCCGCGCCCAAGGTCGCGCCCGGAAAGCCCTTCGTCATCCTCGCTCGCACCCGCCTATCCACCTGCCACGCCTGCGCATCCGTGGGCGCGATCACCGTCGCCTGGCGGTTCGACGCCCAGGGTCGGCTGATCGGCAAGGGCCTTGTGCGCGTGCAGTAGGCTTGCCCTTGGCGACCGCGCGCGGGTAAGCGGCTCGGGACCATCCTTCTCCCAAGAGAGTCCCATGTCCGCGATGCTCAAGATCACGCTGCCCGACGGTTCGCTGCGCGAGGTGGCTCCGGGGACGACCCCGGCGGACATCGCCGCCGCGATCGGGCCGGGGCTCGCCAGGGCGGCGCTGGCGGCGCGGGTGGACGGCGAACTGCGCGACATATCCCGCCCGCTGGAGCGGGACGCCGCCCTCGCGCTGGTGACGGCGAAGGACGAGAAGGACGCGCTCGAGCTCGTCCGGCACGATTATGCGCATGTGCTGGCGGAGGCCGTGCAGGCGCTTTTCCCCGGCACGCAGATCACCTTCGGCCCGGCGACCGATGACGGCTTCTATTATGATTTCGCCCCGCCGCCCGAGCACGGCCCCTTCACCGAAGAGGATCTGCCGGCGATCGAGGCCGAGATGCGCCGCATCATCGCCGCCGACAAGCCGCTCCGCCGCGAGGTCTGGCCGCGCGAGCAGCTCATCAGCCGCTGGAAGCAGCAGGGCGAGACGTTCAAGGCCGAATGGGCGGCCGAGCTGCCCGGCGACGAGGAGCTGACCGTCTATTGGTCGGGCGGGGACTGGCTCGATATGTGCCGCGGCCCGCATCTCGCCTCCACCGGCAAGCTCGATCCCAACGCCTTCAAATTGACGCGCGTGTCGGGCGCCTATTGGCGAGGCGACCAGAAGAACGCGATGCTGAGCCGCATCTACGGCACCGGCTGGCTGAACAAGAAGCAGCTGCAGGAGCATCTGACCCGGCTGGAGGAAGCGGCCAAGCGCGATCACCGCAAGATCGGGCAGGAAATGGACCTGTTCCACCTGCAGAGCGAGGCGCAGGGCAGCATCTTCTGGCACCCGAAAGGGTACATCATCTGGCGGCAGCTGGAGGCCTATATGCGCCGCCGGCTCGACGCGGCCGGCTATCGCGAAGTCAAGACTCCGCAGCTGATGGACGCGCGCCAATGGGAGCAATCCGGCCACTGGGGCAAGTATCGCGAGAACATGTTCGTCGTGCCGGACGAGATCCCGGGCACCGAGGACGACGCTCCGATCCTGTCGGGCGATTCCGAGCTGATGGCGCTGAAGCCGATGAACTGCCCCGCGCACGTGCTGATCTTCAAGCAGGGCATCACCAGCTACCGCGACTTGCCCGTCCGGATGGCGGAGTTCGGCTGCTGCCACCGGAACGAGCCGCACGG
>DASSTK010000270.1:0-5947 GCA_035707945.1 Sphingomonas sp. | reverse complement strand
TCGACGTCGGCGGCGCTCATGTCGTCGGTGATCGGCAGCGCCAGCATCCGCGCGGCGATATCGTCGGTCACGGGCAGGCGGTCGATCGCGCAGCTTTCGCGGAACCACGGCTGCTCGCCGAGATGCGGGCTGAAATAGGTTCCCGCGCCGATCCCGGCCGCGCCCAGCCGCTCGACGATCGCGGCGCGGTGGGCGCCGAGCGCGCGCGGCAGCAGGACGGGGAAGAACTGCATCGCCTGCCGGTGCCCGCGCGGCTTCTGGAGCGAGAAGGCGGCGAGACGCTGGCGGTAGCGCGCGGCGAGCGCCTCGCGGTGCGCGGCGACCGCCTCGATCTCGGCCAGCTTCTCGAGCGCGAGCAGCGCGGAGACTTCGCCGAGCTTGGCGTTGAGGCCAGGCAGCGTCGCCGATCGTCCGGCCTCGAAGCCGAAATTGGCCATCGCGCGCAGGCTTTCGATCAGCCCGGCGTCGGCCGAGTGGATCAGCCCGCCCTCGGCGGTGGCGAAGGTCTTGGTGGCGTGCATCGAATAGACCACCGCGAACGGGCAATCGCTGCCGAAGCCGCGCCCTTCGCCATCGAGCGAGCCGAGCGAGGCCGCCGCGTCCACCACCACCGCGACATCGTGCCGCCGCGCGAGCCAGGCATAATGTTCGAGATCGATGGAATTGCCGAAGGTGGCGTAGGGCACAACCGCCGCGATCCGGCCGGCATATTGGCCAAGCAGCCGCTCCTCGGCGCGCGCGCACATTGACCAGTCGTCCGGGTCGCAATCGGCGAGCAGCGGGGTCAACCCCGCCCATTGCGCGGCCTGCGCGGTGGCGGCGAAGGTGAAGGCGGGCATCAAAGCCAGCTTCGCCCCGTCCCGCCGCTTGTGCGTCGCATGCCGCAGCGCCAGCATCAGCCCGAGCGTCGCGTTGGCGACCGCCAGGCACGCGCCGCGCCCTCCGAACAGCTTCGCCGTCGCCTCGGCCTCGAAGCGGCGGACGACCGGGCCATTGTTGCTGAACACGCCCGATTCCTCGATCGCCTCCAGTTCGGGCGCGAGCCGGCTGAGGCGCGGCGGATTGGGGCGGATGAGCGGCAGGTCCATTACGAATCCGGAATGATGCGGGTTTCGCCCCATCCTGCACGCCACGGTTCTAAGGAAGCGTGTACAAGTTGCCCCCGGGGTGAACCCCAGAAAAGGGGTTCCCCCCGAACGGGCCTTCGCAGGCGCGGCGGGCGTCGCTATCAGGGGCCGCGCGGGGGCGCATGGTTTCGCGAGGGTATGGGATTGAAGCGAGCGGGCAAGGCAGGGCTGATCGCGCTCGGCGCGTGCCTCGCGAGCGGGTGCACGGTGGGGCCGAACTATCGCCCGCCCTCGGCGGCGCGGCTGGGCGCGCCCGATCGCTTCGCCACGCCCGCGCCGCCGGGATCGACGCCGCCCGGCGCGGCGGAGCTGGCGCGATGGTGGGGGGCGCTCGGCGATCCGCTGCTCGATCGGCTGGTGACCCAGGCGCTCGCCGAAAGCCCCACGGTGGAGGCGGCGGGTGCGCGGCTGCGGCAGGCGCGCGCGGCGTTGCGTCAGGCGCGGGCCGGGTTGTTCCCCACCCTCTCCGCCTCCGGATCGGCGGGGCGGACGGAGCTGATCGGCAAGGGATCGAACGCCGCGATCGGCGCGAAGACCAGCGCGACCTCGCTCGATCTCGGCCTCGACGCGGCCTATGAAGTCGATCTGTTCGGCGGCGTGCGGCGGAGCGTCGAGGCGGCGCGGGCGGACGCGGCCGGGGCGGAGGACGATCTGCGCGATACCCAGCGCAGCCTCGCCGCCGAGGTGGCGCTCGATTATATCGACGCGCGCTCAGCGCAGGAGCGGCTGGCGATCGCGCGCTCCAATCTCAAGAGCCAGGACGAGACGGTGCGGATCGTCGGCTGGCGGGTGCAGGCGGGGCTCGTCTCCAGCCTCGATCTCGCCCAGGCGCGGGCGCAGCGCGAGCAGACCGCCGCGACCATCCCGGTGCTGGAGACGAGCTTCACCCAATCGGCCAACGCGCTGGCGGTGCTGACCGGGCGGACGCCGGGCGCGATCCTGATCCTGCTCACTCCGCCCGCGCCGGTGCCGGACGCCAACCGCGTGCTGGGCGTCGACGTGCCAGCGCGGGTGCTCGCCCGGCGCCCGGATGTGCGCGCGGCCGAGCGCAGTCTCGCGGCGGCGACGGCGCGGATCGGCGTGCAGACGGCGCAGCTCTATCCCGCGCTCAACCTTTCGGGATCGCTCGGCGGCAATGGAAGCTCGGTGGGCGATCTCACCCGCTTCGCCACCGGCAGCCTGCTCGCCTCGATCACCGCGCCGATCTTCGAAGGCGGCGCGATCCGCGCCCGGATCGACAGCGCGCGCGGCGCGGCCGACGAGGCCTTCGCCAATTACCGCGCCGCCGTGCTGACCGCGCTTTCGGACGTTGAGAACGCGATGACCGCGCTCGCCAACGCGAGGGCGCGGGTGCTGGCGCTGACCTCCGCGACCGAGGATTCGCGCAACGCCCTGATCCTCGCCGACAGCCAGTACCGCGCCGGCCTGATCGATTTCCAGACCGTGCTCGACGCGCAACGCACCCTGCTCGCCAGCCAGGACGGGCTCGCCGTCGCGCGGGCCGATCGCGCTACCGCGCTCGTCCAGCTCTACAAGGCGCTGGGCGGCGGCTGGCAGGCCGCGCCCATGCCCGCCGATGCGACGCCCGGCGCCCCCGCCCTGATCGAACGCGCCGCCGATCGCGCTTCCCCGCTTCCGCCTTCTCCTTCCGCCAGCGAAAGGCCCTGACGTGGACCAGCCCAACGCGGCCCCCGATTCCGACATAGACGCCTTCCTGGGCGTGGAGCATCGCCCGCGCGGGAGGCGCATCGCCGCGCGCGTCGCGATCGGGGTGGCGGTGATCCTGGTGCTGCTGCTGATCGCGCGCTGCGCCTTCGGAACGCACGAGAAGACGCGCTACGCCACCGTGCCGGTGAAGCGCGGCGATCTCGCCGTCACCGTCTCCGCCACCGGCAATCTCGCGCCCACCAAGCAGATCAATGTCGGCTCGGAGGAATCGGGGCTGGTGACGGACGTGTTCGTCCAGAACAACGATCATGTCACCAAGGGCCAGCCGCTCGCGCGGCTCGACACGTCCCGGCTCAAGGATGCGCTGGTGCAGAGCCAGGCGGCGCTCAAGGCGGCGCAGGCGAGCGTGCTGCAGAACCAGGCGACGCTCGATCAGTCCCGCGCGACGCTGCACCGCTATCAGGAGGTGGCGCGGCTTTCCGGCGGCAAGGTGCCCTCCAAGACCGAGATGGACAGCGCGCGCGCCGATTATGAGCGCGCGGAGGCGAACCTGAAGGCCGCGCAGGCCCAGGTGGCGCAAGCGCAGGCGCAGGTTTCCACCAACCAGACCAATCTTTCCAAGGCGACCATCTATTCGCCGGTGAACGGCGTGGTCCTCTCCCGTCAGGTCGAGCCGGGGCAGACGGTGGCGGCGCAGTTCAATGTCGCGACGCTGTTCACCATCGCCGAGGATCTGACGCAGATGAAGCTGGACGTGAAGGTGGACGAGGCCGATGTCGGCGGCGTCAGGCCGGGCGATCCCGCCACCTTCACGGTGGACGCCTATCCGGGCCGCACTTTCCAGGCGAAGGTCAAGCGCATCGATCTCGGCGCCAACGCCACGCCTAACGTCAACAGCGCCGGAGCGACCACCAACACGACCAGCACGGTGGTGGCCTACACCGCCTCGCTCGCGGTTTCGAACCCCGATCTCGCGCTCCGGCCCGGGATGACGGCGACCGCCGATATCCTGACGGCCACGCGACATGATGTGCTGCTCGTGCCCAACGCCGCGCTTCGCTTCACGCCGCCGGTCAACACGGGCGGCGGCGGAGGCCTCAAGCTGCGGTTCGGGCCGCCCAAATCGGGCTCGGAGAAGGCCGTCACGATCGGGCCGGGCAGCCGCCAGACCCTGTATGTGCTGGATGCGAACGGCGATCCCAAGCCGATCGAGGTGACGGTGGGGCAAAGCAACGGCAATCTCACCGAGGTTTCCGGTTCCGATCTCAAGCCCGGCATGAAGGTCGTCACCGGCAAGCTCGCCGCGCCGGACGCTTCCTGATCGCGATGGCGGAGCCGCTCATCCGGCTGATCGGCGTCACCAAGCGCTATGGCGCGGGGGAGGCGGCGTTCCAGGCGTTGAAGGGCGTCGACATGGAAATCGGCGCTGGCGATTTCATGGCGGTGATGGGTCCGTCGGGCTCGGGCAAGTCGACCACCATGAACATCCTCGGCTGCCTCGACGTGCCGACGACGGGGGTGTTCCTGTTCCGCGGCCATCATGTCGAGGGGCTGGACCGGGATCAGCGCGCGCTGCTCCGCCGCCGCTATCTCGGCTTCGTGTTCCAGGGCTTCAACCTGCTCAGCCGCACCACCGCGCTCGAGAATGTCGAGCTGCCTCTCCTCTATCGCGGAGAGGGCAAGGCGCGGCGGCGCGAGCAGGCGATGGCGGCGCTGGAGGAGGTCGGCCTCGCCGACTGGTGGGATCATACCCCCGCCGAGCTTTCCGGCGGCCAGCAGCAGCGCGTCGCGATCGCGCGCGCGATCGTCACCCGGCCGGACGTCCTGCTGGCCGACGAGCCGACCGGCAATCTCGACACCGAACGCTCGATCGAGATCATGGAATTGCTCACCCGCCTCAACCGGGAAAGCGGCATCACCGTGCTGCTCGTCACCCACGAACCCGACATGGCCGCCTTCGCCCGCACCATCGTCCATTTCAGGGATGGTCTGGTGGAGAGTGTGGAACGGAAGGAGGCGGCGTGAGCGGCCTCCGGCATCTGCACAAATCCTCCCCCGCAGGGGGAGGGGGACCGCGCGTAGCGCGGTGGAGGGGTATCGACGCTTGTGGTAAGCGATACGCTCTCCTCTGGCCGGGATACCCCTCCACCATCCGCTTCGCGGATGGTCCCCCTCATCTTTCAGGGGAGGATTGGGCTGAGGCTTCAACCGGGAGAGCGCATCCGTGAGCGAGGCCGATCCCGATTTCCGCGAGACGCCGCCCGCCGCCGGCCAGGCTTCCACCGCGCGGCTGCTCGGCACGACCATGATGCTCGCCGTCCGGGCGATCCGGCGACATATGCTGCGCTCCTTCCTCACCGTGCTGGGCATCGTCATCGGCGTGTTCTCGGTGGTGACGATGGTGACGCTGGGCAACGGCGCCACCCAATCGGTGCGCCAGCAGGTCTCCGCGCTCGGCGCCAACGTGCTGACCGTCATCCCCGGCCACGGCAACAATGCCGGCCAGCCGCCGCCGCCGTTCAAGCCGGGCGACGTCACCGCGATCCGTCAGCAGGTGGCGGGCGTCACCGCCGTCGCGCCCTTGACGCAGACGACCGCCACCGCGATCCGCAATGCGGCCAACTGGTCCACCACCGTCACCGGCACCACCGACGCCTATCTCGACGCGCAGGATTGGAAGGTTGTCGAAGGACGGGCTTTCTCGCCGGCGGAAGAACAGGCGGGCAAGGCGGTCTGCCTGCTCGGCAATACGGTGAAGGAGAAGCTCTACCAGCCGGGCGAGGATCCGGTCGGCACGCGGCTCCGGGTCGGCGACGTGAGCTGCACCGTGATCGCCGTGATGGCGGTGCGCGGGCAGGGCGGCTTCGGGCAGGATCAGGACGATACCGTCGTCATGCCGATCAAGACGGTTCAGCGGCGCTTCACCGGCAATCAGGATATTCACATCATCATCGTCGCCGCCGATCCCGCCTATGACAGCCAGGACATCCAGAGCTCCATCGCCTCCCTGCTGCGCGAACGCCGCAACATCACGCCCGGCAAGGTCGATGATTTCATGATCTTCGACACCCGCCAGATCGCCAACACCCTGTCCGGCGTCACCGGGGTGCTGACCTCGATCGTCGGCGCGGTGGCGGCGATCTCGCTACTGG
>DASSTK010000269.1:0-2551 GCA_035707945.1 Sphingomonas sp. | reverse complement strand
CTTCCCCAACCCTCGCGCGCCAGGGCGCGATGCCATGCGCCTACTCGCGCGGCGGAGCCGGGCGAGAAGCGGGCGGGGCGAGCGGCGAAGGTGGCGGCGAGCAAATCTGGTTCCCCTTCGGTAGAGCGAGAAACCCATATGGCACGTCCATAGGGGTGTAGGAAAGGGATTTGCTCACGCCGGGACGCAGAGGGGGGACGTCTTCACTCCGACCGTTTCAGCAGATCCACCAGGTCCTGCTTCCAGAACTTCGCCCAGGTGTGGGTGCCGTGTCCGTGCGTTTCGGCGGACTCCGGGATCAGCCGGAAGCGTAAGGAAGGCACGCGCTTCATCGCTTCCGGCGGATAGGGAAAGTTGCGCGGGTTGATGAAATCGTCGGCCGAGTTGATCCACGTCATCGGCGTCTTGATCTTCTCGAGCCCGTTCCACGGGTTGTAATCCCGCGAGGAATCGAACTGGTAGATGGTGTCGTTGGCGTCGAGCCTGGGCAGCGCGCTCGCGATCCGCTGGCGGACATAGGCGATGGCCGCGTCGCGCGTCGGGTAGAGCTTCTGGAAATTGAGCGGCGCGGCCCCCGCGATCACCAGAATCGATTCCGCCAGCCGCAGCCCCTCCCTGGGCTCCGCCTTGTAATTGCCGTTGTCCCAGGCGGGATCGGCCTCGATGCCGTCGATCACCATCTGCCGCCACATGCGGTTCAGCCCCGCGATCTGGATCGGCTCGCAGGCGAGCGGCATCAGCGCGCGTGCGTAATCGGGATACATCTCGCCCCACATGAAGCTGTGCATACAGCCCATCGAGGTGCCCATGATGAGCCGCGCATGGGCGATGCCGAGGCCGTCCGTCAGCAGCTTGTGCTGAAGGTGGATCATGTCGGTATAGCCGTAGCGCGGGAAGCGCATCCTGAGCCCGTCCGAAGGCTTGGACGATCCGCCGTGGCCGATATTGTCGGGCAGGATGATCCAGTATTTGCGGATGTCGAGCGGCTGGCCCGGCCCGTAAAGCTCGTCCGCGAACTGGGGCGCGAGGAACTGATGCCCGCTGCCCCCGGTGCCGTGCAGCACCATCACCGCATTGTCGATCTCGCCCTTGGCGTTGCGGTGGGGTTTGCCGAGCGTGGTGTAATGGAGCCGCACGCTCGCCATCGTCTCCCCGTCGGCGAACCGGAAATCATGGACGATATAATCCGCCTCCTGCGTCGGCCAGCGTGTCGCGGCGGCGGCGGGGGGAGGCGGCGAAGGCGCTTTCGTCGGAACCGTCGCGGCCTGCAAGGCCAGCGCGAGAGCCCATATCGTCATCGTTCAAGCCCCCTTACAAAGACCTTCAGCGGCCGAGCTGCTTCCTGAGATCGTTCAGCGTCCCCCCGATATGCCCGCCGGCGAGCGATTTCGCCTTCTCCGAATCGCCCGCCAGCCAGGCGTCGAGCAGCAGCTTGTGCTCGGTATGCGCGCGATGCTCGCGGCCGGCGGCCTCGAGATGCTTGTGGACATAGCGTTCGGAAAGCACATGCAGCCGCTCGACGAGCTGGGTGGTGAGCAGCCGGCCGCCGGGGCGCACCAGCGCGGTATGGAAATCGCGGTTGCGCATCGCGGCCTCATTGTGCTGCCCCGCCACCTCGTCCAGCGCGGCGAGCGCATCCTGCGCCGCCTGCCGCTCCTCATCGGTCGCGCATCGTGATGCGGCGGCCACCGCCTCCGGCTCGATCGAGAGGCGGAGCGCGAAAATCTCCTCCGCCTCCTCCGCCGACATGGCGCGCACGAAGAAGCCGCGATTGGCCTGGCTGACCAGCAGCCCTTCCTGCTCCAGCCGCGCCAGCGCCTCGCGCAGGGGAATCTTGCTCACCCCTAGCTCGTTGGCGAGCGCATCCTGACGGATCGGTTGGTCGACCGGCAGCTTGCCCGAAACGATCTGCTCACGAACGATATTGAAAATCTGCTCGGACAAGGTGCGGATTACGAGACTCATCGATCGGTTCCCCCGTTGCGAAACGGACATTGCCGCGAGGAGTGAACCGATCGCAATGGATAATCCTGCGGCGGTGAAACCAATGACGGGAAAGAGAAGAGGCGCGCCGTCATCGACTGCTCGGGTTGTTGTTTCCTTATATTATATACGTTAGGGCCGCAGGCATGACAAGGCAGGCCAAGAACGGCGAAGCGGTCGTCATCGGCGGCGGCGTGGTGGGGCTGGCGAGCGCGCTGGCGCTGGCGCGGCGGGGTTTCGCCGTCACCGTGGCGGAGCAGGATCGCGATCGCCGCGCCGCTTCCTGGGGAAACGCCGGGCATATCGCGATCGAGCAGGTGCTGCCGCTCGCCTCGTGGAGCATGATCCGCTCCGCGCCGGGCCGGCTGTTCGCGCGGGGCGGGGCGCTGGCGCTGCCGCCGCGCGAGGCTCTGCGCTGGGGGCCGTTCGCCGCGCGCATGATCGCCGCAGCGCGGCCCTCGCGCTTCGAACATGGCGCCGCCGCGCTGGCGACGCTGATGGCCGAGGCGATGCCGGCGTGGAAGCGGCTCGCGCCCACCTTGCCCGCGCCCGATCTGCTGCGCGAGGA
>DASSTK010000268.1:0-6241 GCA_035707945.1 Sphingomonas sp. | reverse complement strand
TGCCGAGATCGTCGTAGCGCGGCCGCCAGCCGAATGCGGCCACGATCGCGTCGTTGGCGGCGACCAGCGCGTCGGGGTCGCCGGGGCGGCGGGGTTCGAGGCGGCGGTCGATGGCAACGCCGCTCACCCGCTCCACCGCGTCCAGCACCTCCAGCACCGAGAAGCCGCGCCCATAGCCGATATTGTAGGTATGGCTGCGCCTGGGCTCGGCGATCAGCGCCTCCAGCGCCAGAAGGTGCGCCGCGGCGAGATCGGAGACGTGGATATAATCGCGCACGCCAGTGCCGTCGGGCGTGGCGTAATCGGCGCCGAACACGCTGACATGGGGGCGCTTGCCGGTCGCCGCCTCGTTCGCCACCTTGATGAGATGGGTCGCCCCCGCCGTCGACTGGCCCGAGCGCCCTGCCGGGTCCGCGCCCGCAACGTTGAAATAGCGCAGCGCGCACGTATTGATCGGATGCGCCGCCGCCGTGTCCCGCAGCATGATCTCGGTCATCAGCTTGGACATGCCGTAGGGATTGATCGGGCGCGTCGGTGTCTCCTCGCGCACCGGGCTTTCGTCCGGAATGCCGTAGGTCGCGGCGGTGGAGGAGAAGATGAAGTGCCTCACCCCGCCCTTCACCGCCGCCTCGATCAAGGTCCGACTGTTCGCGGTGTTGTTGCGATAATATTTGAGCGGATCGGAGACGGATTCGGGCACCACCACCGATCCGGCGAAGTGCATGATCGCGCCGACGCCATGCTCGGCCAGCACGCGGCCGACCAGCGCGGCGTCGCCGACATCGCCCTCCACGAAGGTCGCGCGCGGATCGACCGCCCAGGCGAAGCCGGTGACGAGATTGTCGATCACCACCACCGGCCAGCCGGCGTCCGCCAGCGCCAGCACCGCATGGCTGCCGATATAGCCCGCCCCGCCGGTGACGAGCACGGGAAAGCGCGCGCCCGCCATGCTCACCGCTTCACCCAGCGATCGAACCAGGCGATCACGCGCCGTTGCGCGTCGGCGACATGCTCGGGATCGCGGATATGGTGGCCCTCATCGGGATAGATGACGAGGCTGGTCGGCACGCCCATCGCCTTCAACCCGTTCCACCATTCGACCGATTGCGTCGGCGGCACCTCGATATCGCGCTCGCCCACGGTGATGAGGGTCGGCGTATGCGCGTTCTTGATGTGCTTGATCGGCGATTCCTCCCAGTAGATGTCGAAATCGTCATAGGCGGACTTGCCGAAGAAGGGGATCATCCAGGTGTTGATCCCGTTGGTGCCGTAATAGCTGATCCAGTCGGACAGGCCCGCGGCCGCGTAGATCGCCTTGAAGCGGTTCGTCTGGGTGTTGGCCCACATCGCCATGAAACCGCCGTAAGAGCCGCCCATCAGCCCGAGGCGGTTATCGTCGATGGGTGCTTGCTTTTCCACCGCGTCGATGCCGGCGAGCGTATCCTTGAGATCGCCGCCGCCGAAATCGCGGCGGTTGGCGAGCGTGAAGGCCTCGCCCTGCCCGTAGCTGCCGCGCGGATTGGGGTAGAACAGCCAATAGCCGGCGTCGAGCAGCGCCGCGCTCGTCCCGTCCCACACGAAGCGGGGGGTGACGGCCGCCGCCGGGCCGCCGTGGACCGATACGATCATCGGCGCGCGCGCGCCCGGCGGCGTGGCCTTGCGCGGCGCCACCAGCCAGCCCTGCACGTCGAAGCCGCCATTCTTCCAGCGGATGCTGCGCGCCGAGGCGATCGCCGGATAGCCGTCATTCTCGTGCGCGATCTCGATCGGACGCGCGACCGGCCCGGCGAAGATGGCGGGGGCATGATCCCAATCCTGCGCCACCATCGCCATGCGGGAGCCGTCCCGCGAGAAGGCGACGCGCGCGTCCCCGGCCGAGGTGGTGACGGCGGCGGTCCACAGCGGCTGTCCGGGGCCGTTCGCCGGATCGATCGGCACCACCGCCGCCTGATCGACGAGCAGCGCGGTGCCGCGCAGGCCCGCCTTGCCCCACGCCAGCGAGGTGAAGCTGCCCTTGTAGCCGGGCGTGATGTCGATGGACGCGCCGCCGGTGATCGGCACGGTGTAGACGTCGCCGCCCACCGATCCGAAATCGCTCATCAGCCCGCCGATAAAGGCGACGGTGCGGCCGTCCGGCGAAACTCGGGGGAAATTGAGCTGGGTCGTCGGCCGGGCGATGGTGGTGAGCGCACCGGTGGCGGCGTCCACCCGATCGAGCGTCGCCACCCACCAGTTGGCGTCGCCGTTGCCCTTCGCGCTGGTGACGACGAAGCCGCGTCCGTCCGGCGTCCAGTCATATTCGTAGATGAAGCGATCGGCGGGCGACACGAAGCGGGGCTCCCCCCCGGCGGCCGAAACGATGGCGATGCGGCGCTCGTCATTATGCTCGCCGATCTCGCCCACCTCGCGCACGCCCGCCTGCGTCGCGCCGGTTTCCTTGCGCGCGCCGACGGTGACGAGGATCGCGATCCGCCTGCCGTCCGGGGACCAGCGCGGCGTGGCGATCAGGCCGGAGACGGAGGCGAGGCGCTTCGCCGCCTTGCCCGAAACCAGCATCAGGTTCGCCTTGCCGGCGGCGCGATCGCGCTCGACGAAGGCGAGGCGGCCGTCTGGCGAATAGGCCAGATCGGAATAACCGCACGCCTTGCAGGGATCGAGCCGCTCGATGATCTTCCCGTCGGCGGCCGAGCGGATGACGATCACGCCGTGCGGCAGGCTGGCCGCGTCCGGCTGCTCGTCCGCCTCGATGCTGGCGACGCGATCGCCCGAGGGCGAGAGCGCGAGATCGGAATAGGTGTGGAGCGTCCGCGCGGAGGCGGGCGCGGCGAGCGCGGTTCCGGCGGCGAGCGCGAGAGTGAAGGCGATGGACTGACGCAACGGGCGAACCTCCCCTGTATCCCCTTGCCCCCGCGATAGCATGTCGGCGCGCCCGCGCAACGCGGCAGGGGCTTGCGCCCCCGGGGGAGCGTGTCGCACAAGCCCGTGAACGAGCATGAGGGAAAGCGATGGCGCAGGCGGTTTACGAGGTGCCGGCGGACTGGGCGCGGAATGCGCTGGTCGACAAGGCGAAGCGCGATGCGATGTACGCCCGCTCGCTCGAAGACCCGGACGGCTTCTGGCTGGAGCAGGCGAAGCGGCTCGACTGGATCGAGCAGCCGAAGACGGCGGGCGACTGGTCGTTCGACGAGGCGGATTTTCGCGTCCGCTGGTTCGCCGACGGCACGCTCAACGCCGCCGCCAACTGCCTCGACCGGCACCTGGCCGAACGCGGCGATACGATCGCGATCCTGTGGGAGCCGGACGATCCCGGGGAGGAGCCGCGCGCCTTCACCTATGCCCAGGTCCATGCCGAGGTCTGCCGCTTCGCCAATGTGCTCAAGGCCAACGGCGTCGGCAAAGGCGATCGCGTCACCATCTATCTGCCGATGATCCCCGAGGCCGCCTTCGCGCTGCTCGCCTGTGCGCGGATCGGGGCGATCCATTCGGTCGTGTTCGGCGGATTCTCCCCGGATGCGCTTGCCGGGCGCGTCAACGATTGTGACAGCCCCATCGTCATCACCGCCGACGAGGGGCGGCGCGGCGGCAAGCGGGTGCCCCTGAAAGCCAATGTCGACGAGGCGGCGCGCGCCTGCCCCGGGCTCAAGCGGGTGATCGTGATCCGCGCGACCGGAGGGGGCGTGGCGATGCACGGCCCTCGCGACGTCTGGTATCATGAGGAAGCCGCCAAGGTTTCGGCCGACTGCCCGCCCGAGCCGATGACCGCGGAGGACCCGCTGTTCATCCTCTACACCTCGGGCTCCACCGGCAAGCCCAAGGGGGTGATCCACACCACCGGCGGCTATCTGCTGTGGTCGGCGATGAGCCACGAGCTCGTATTCGATTACCGGCCCGGCGAAATCTACTGGTGCGCCGCCGATATCGGCTGGGTGACGGGGCACAGCTATATCGTCTACGGCCCGCTCGCCAACGGCGCGACCACATTGATGTTCGAAGGCGTGCCCAACTGGCCCACCGCCAGCCGCATCTGGGAGGTTGTGGATCGCCACAAGGTTTCGATCCTCTACACCGCGCCGACCGCGTTGCGCGCGCTGATGCGCGAGGGCGACGATTATGTCCGCTCGACCGGCCGCAAGTCGCTCCGCCTGCTGGGCTCGGTGGGCGAGCCGATCAACCCGGAAGCATGGCGCTGGTACTATGATGTGGTGGGCGAAGGCCGCTGCCCGATCGTCGATACCTGGTGGCAGACCGAGACGGGCGGGCACATGATCACCCCCTTGCCCGGCGCGACCGATCTGAAGCCGGGCTCGGCCACCCTGCCCTTCTTCGGCGTGGAGCCGAAGCTGCTCGACGGCGAGGGGCATGAGCTTTCCGGCCCGGCCGAGGGCAATCTCGTCATCGCCCGCTCCTGGCCCGGCCAGATGCGCGGCGTGTGGGGCGATCCCGCGCGCTATTTCGAAACCTATTTCCGCATGTTCCCCGGCGTCTATTGCACCGGCGACGGCGCGCGGCGCGACAAGGACGGCTATTGGTGGATCACCGGCCGCGTCGATGACGTGATCAACGTCTCGGGCCATCGCATGGGCACCGCCGAGGTGGAGAGCGCGCTGGTGCTGCACGAGGCGGTGGCCGAGGCGGCGGTGGTGGGCTTCCCGCATGACGTGAAGGGCCAGGGCATTTACGCCTATGTCACCCCAAAGGCGGGAGTGATGCCCGACGAGACGCTGCGCCGCACCTTGCGCGAATGGGTGCGCCGCGAGATCGGCCCGATCGCGACGCCGGACGCCATCCAGTTCGCCCCCTCGCTGCCCAAGACCCGCTCGGGCAAGATCATGCGCCGCATCCTGCGCAAGATCGCGGAAGGCGACACCTCCTCGCTGGGCGACGTCTCGACCTTGGCCGATCCGGGGGTGGTGGACGATCTGGTGAAGAACCGGGTGGGGTAAAAAGCCCCTCTCCCTCCGTTCGCCCCGAGCGGAGTCGAGGGGCAAGCCGGGATCAGGCGGGGGCTCCTCGGCTGCGCTCGAACGGTGCCTCGACTTCGCTCGGCACGAACGGGTGAAATGGATCGTGCCCGAGATTATCGCATCCGCTCCCCAGCGGAACGCGCGCCGCTTTCCGCCGTTCAGGCAGCCGCAAGCGGCGGAGGCGCAGGGCCTTCGCCGACGGGGGCTGTTCGAGGAGAAGCGCTGATGACCCGCACCCTCTTGGCCGCGCTGCTCGGTGCCGCCGCGGCCTTCGCGCCGGCGGCCGCGCAGGCGCAAACCTATTCCTCCGCCCCGCCCTACGGCGGAGCGCCCTATTACGGTCAGAATGACCAGAACGGCTATTACGGCCGGTCCGCGCCTTATGATTACGGACAGGCGCAGCCCTATGATCACTATGCGCCTCCGCCCTACGACCAGGGCTATGGCGATCAGGATCAGGGCTATTACGACGATTATAACGACAGCGACAACGCGCCCGATTACCGCACCGCGCCGCCGCTTCCCTACAATACGCCCTATGGCGATTATGACGACGACGAAGCGCCGCCCCCGCCTTCCAGCAGCGACGCCTACGCTCAATCCCGGCAGGATTATCAGGATCAGCTCGACGCGCACGATCGCGCCGTCCAGCGCTATCGCGACCAGCGCGCGCAATATGAGGCGCGCATGGCCCGCTGGCGCCAGCATCGCGACGCCTGCGAAGCCGGAGATGCGTGGGATTGCTAGCCCAAACCCCTCTCCCCTTCGGGGGAGAGGGGATCACTTCAGCAGCACTAGCTCCTCGGCCATGGTCGGGTGGAGGGCCATCGTGTCATCGAACGCCTGCTTGGTGAGCCCCGCCCTCACCGCCACGGCGGCGGCCTGGAGGATTTCCGGCGCGTCGGGGCCGATCATGTGGAGGCCCAGCACCTTCTCGGTCGTGGCGTCCACCACCATCTTGTAGAGCGCCCGCTCGTCGCGACCGGCCAGCACATTCTTCATCGCGCGGAAATCGGACGTATAGACCTTCACCGTGCCGAAGCGCTGCTTGGCCTGCGATTCGGTGAGCCCCACGCCGGCGAGCGGGGGGTGGCTGAACACGGCCGAGGGGATGCAGCCATAATCCACCCGCCAGGGCTTGCCGCCGAACTGGCTGTCGGCGAAGGCGTGGCCCTCGCGGATCGCGACAGGGGTGAGCTGCACCCGGTCGGTCACGTCGCCCACCGCGAAGATGGAGGGGACGGTGGAACGGCTGTCCTCGTCCACCTAGACTGCGC
>DASSTK010000267.1:0-4149 GCA_035707945.1 Sphingomonas sp. | reverse complement strand
CGCTACGGCTTCGACAATGCCTCCGCCGATGATTTTCGGGAAAGCAACGAGCAGGTCGTCCTCTCGATGGTCCATCTCGCCCGAGAGACGATACCCGCGATGAAGGCCAGGAAGTGGGGGCGGTTCGTCAACATTGGCTCGGTCTGCGCGAAGGAGCCGCATCGCTTCTTCAGCATCGTGCTATCGAACACCTTCCGCGTTGCGGCCGTAGGGCTCGCACGCACCTTGTCCAACGAGCTCGCGCCCTTTGGCATCACCGTCAACACCATTGCGCCCGGCAATATCGACACCGGCCTGAATCAGGCGATTCATGCGGATGGCGCCGAGGCGGGCGTCGATTATCGCGAGCCCGAGCCGCGCATCCAGATGGAGCGCGCCGGTACGCCGGAGGAAATTTCCGCCGTGGCGGCCTTCCTATGCTCGAACCGCGCAAGCTATGTCACCGGTCAGGTCATCGCCGTCGACGGCGGCTGGACGCGAGGACTGTTCTGAGCGCGGTCAGCTCAGCCCTGCCCCTCGGTAGGAGGCGCGGATCGCGCGCGCATCAAGCGGACAAATCGCGGTCCGGCTTGCGTGTCGTCGAATTGGGCATAAGGTCAGCACGCGATTCGTATGCATGAATACTATAAGGAGAAGGCGCGTGGGAGCACTGGCGGGGAAGGTCGCGATCGTCCTGGGCGCGGCGGCCAAGGACAATATGGGGCAGGTCATCGCGCGAACCTTCGCGCGAGAGGGCGCCAGGGTGATCGTCGGCGGGCGTGGACGCGAACGAATGGCCGATCTTGCGCGCGAGATCGGCGGCGACGCCTTTGAGTGCGATATCACCAAAAAGGATCAGGTCGACGGGATCGTCGAACATGCATTGGCCAAATACGGCAAGGTCGATATCGGCCTGAACGCGACAGGCTGGGGCCTGCTGCGCCCCTTCGAGGAAACCAGCGAGGCCGATCTCGACAAGATCGCCGCCATCCAGTTCAAGGGGCCATTCTTCTTCTATCAGGCTTTGGTTCGCGCGATGGCGCACGGCGGATCGATCATCCAGATCTCGTCGGCCACCGCCGTCATAATGCTGGAGAACCATGCCGCTTATATGGGAACGAAGGCGGCCGCCGATCATGTGCTGCGCACCGTCGCCAATGAATATGGCGCGAAGGGCATCCGCGCCAACAGCATCTCGCCGGGCGTCACCGACACCCCGATGGCGGGCGGATCGCTTCAATATCCCGCGGTGATGGAAGCCTTCGTGAAGGAATATCCGCTTGGCCGCATCGGCACGTCGCAGGATATCGCGGAGGCGGCCGTGTTCCTCGCCCGTGACGAATGCTTCATGACCGGGCAGAATCTCCAGGTGAACGGAGGCCTGACCTTGCGCCGCAATCCTACCGGCCAGGAGTTGTTCAGCGTGATGCCGCCCGAGGCGATCGCGCATCTGACCGCCTGATCCCCGAATCCAGCCAAACTTTCGTGTAGCGGGGCATATGGAGCGTGAGGCCGCGAATGGGCGGGATAGCTACGCCGGTAAGCTATCCCTCCCCCTCAGATCGCGTTCATCGTGAGCAGATCGTAGCTCGCCACCGGCTCGTCGGCGCTGTCGGTGATGAGCACGGCCCAGCGCACTTCGCCATACTCGTCGTTGCGCCTGGTCTTGCTCTTGACGGTGAGCATCACCTTGATCGCTTCGCCGGGCGGCACCGGCTTCACGAAGCGGAGATTGTCGAGCCCGTAATTGGCGAGCACCGGCCCCGGCGCGGGATCGACGAACAGGCCGGCGGCGAAGGAGAGCAGCAGATAGCCGTGCGCGACCCGCCCGGGGAAGAAGGGGTTCGCGGCCGCCGCCTCCTCGTCCATGTGGGCGTAGAATGTGTCGCCGGTGAACGCTGCGAAATGCTCGATATCCTCCACCGTGATGGTGCGCGGGGGCGTGCGGATCGTGGTTCCGATCGCCAGTTCGCCGAAGCGCAGGCGGAAGGGGTGGACGTCGCTTTCCGGCTGCGGCGCGCCGGGCAGCCATTGGCCGACCACCGCGGACAGTTCGCGTGGGCTGCCCTGCAGAGCCGAGCGCTGCATATAATGCTTCACGCCGCGCACGCCGCCCATCTCCTCGCCGCCGCCGGCGCGGCCGGGCCCGCCGTGGATCAGCATCGGGAGCGGTGAGCCGTGGCCGGTCGATTCCTTCGCGCTGTCGCGGTCGATCAGCACGATGCGGCCGTGATAAGCCGCCGCCCCCAGCACGAAGGCGCGCGCGATCGCCGGATCATAGGTGAAGAAGGAGAGTGCGAGGCTGCCCTTGCCGCGATTGGCGAGGCGGATCGCGTCGTCCAGATCCTTGTAGGGCATCAGCGTCGAGACAGGGCCGAATGCCTCGACATCGTGGATCAGGTTGGCGCTCCACGGGTCATCCGATCGGAACAGCAAGGGCGAGATGAACGCGCCCTTCCTGCCGTCCGCGCCGGTTACTTCCACGGTGTCGATGTCGCCGAAGGCCAGCCGCGCCTCGCGGGAAAGCGTCCGCGCCTTCTCGCGCACGTCGGCAAGCTGGCTCATGCTGGCGAGCGCGCCCATCGTCACGCCCTCCGCTTGCGGATCACCGACCACCACCTTCGCGAGCCGCGCCTTCAAGGCTTGCTCGGCGGCGTCGAGATGCTCGGCGGGCACGAAGGCGCGGCGGATCGCGGTGCATTTTTGCCCCGCCTTCACCGTCATCTCGCGCACCACTTCCTTGATGAACAGATCGAACTCCGGGGTGCCGGGCGCCGCGTCCGGCCCCAGCACGGAGGCGTTGAGCGAATCCCGCTCCGCCACGAAGCGCACCGATTCGCGTGCGATCACCGGATGCGCCTGGAGCTTCATCGCCGTTTCGGCCGATCCGGTGAAGGAGACGACATCCTGCAAGGTGAGATGGTCGAACAGATCGCCGGTCGCACCCATGATGAGCTGGATCGCACCCGGCGGCAGCACGCCCGATTCGATCATGATCCGGAAACAGGCTTCGGCCAGATAGCCGGTGGAAGAGGCGGGCTTGATGATCGCGGGCATGCCCGCCAGCAGCGTCGGCCCCAGCTTCTCCAGCATTCCCCAGACCGGGAAGTTGAAGGCGTTGATGTGGACGGCCGCGCCCTGCAACGAGGTATAGACATGCTGGCCGACGAAGCTGCCGCGCTTGCCGATCGGCTCCATCGGCCCGTCGATCAGGATCACGTCATCCGGCAGCTCGCGCCGGCCTTTGGAGGAGGTGACGAACAGCGTGCCCGCCCCGCCCTCGATATCGATCCAGCTATCGGTGCGCGTCGCGCCGGTGGACCAGGAGAGTTCGTACAGCTCCTCCTTGCGCTCCATGATCGCCAACGCCAGCGCCTTGATCATGTAGGCGCGCTGATGAAAGGTCATCGTCCGCAGCGCCGGGCCGCCGACGGTGCGGGCGTGGTGCAGCATCTTGCCGAAATCGAGCCCGCGGCTGCCGGTGGTCGCCACCACCTCGCCGGTGACGGCGCTCAGCACCTCGGCGGGCGCGCCTTCGCAGCGGACCCACCGATCCTGCGCGTAATTGAGAAGATCGACGGTTTTCATAATTTCTCCAAATTCACTCTATGCCTATCCGTTCGTATTGAGGAGCCGCTGAGCGAAGTCGAAGTGGCGTCTCGAAGCACCGGGTCACACCCTTCGAGACGGGACTTCGACAAGCTCAGCCCCTCCTCAAGGCGAACGGAAGGGTGCGAAAGACGCCTTGCTCGACGCTCTCGTGCTCACCGCCCCGTGAACCGGGGCGGGCGTTTTTCCATGAAGGCGGCGACGCCCTCGCGATAATCCTCGCTGAAGCCGAGCTCGCGCATCGCGTCGCGCTCGATCGTCAGCTCCTCGTCGAGCGATTTCAGCGCGGCGGCGCGGATCAGCGCCTTGGTGGCGGCGAGCCCGCGCGTCGGGCCGCTCGCGAAGCGCCGCGCGAGCGCATCGGCCTCGCCCGCCAGCGCCTCGTCGTCGACGCATTTCCAGATCAGGCCCCAGCTTTCCGCCTTCTCGGCGGGCAGCGGCTCGCCGGTCAGCGCCAGCCCCAGCGCGCGCGCCTGCCCGATCAGGCGCGGCAGCACCCAGGTGCCGCCCGAATCGGGGATCAGGCCGATATTGGCGAAGGACTGGATGAACTTCGCGCTC
>DASSTK010000266.1:0-2609 GCA_035707945.1 Sphingomonas sp. | reverse complement strand
TGCTGGGCGCGGTCAGCCTGCTGCGCGGCGCAAAACAGCGGGCGCAGGAGGCCCAGCATCTGCGCTGGTTCGCCGGCGCGGGCGGGGCGCTCGCCGGGGCCTATGCGCTGCTGCTGGCGCTCGTCTTCGTGCAACGCGGTTTGATGGGGTGAGAGAGGCCATGAGCAAGCACAGCCCGATCATTCCCGATCCCGAGCAGGGCGGAACCCCGCCGCGCGCGAAGGGCCTCACCCTCGTCGAGCGCGCCGCCAAGGTCTATGACTTCAACGGCGCGGTGCGCGCGCCTCGCCCGCTCCGCCCCGTGGCGGAGGCTTCGCCGCAAGCGGCTGTGCCCGACGCGATCGATCCCTCCTGGGCCGCCGCGCCCGCCGAGCCGCGCCGGGGCAGCGTCAATATCGAGGATTTGCGCGAAGGCGGCTTCATCCTGCCGGACGCGCCGCCCAGCGCGCTTTCGGAGGAGTTCCGCATCGTCAAGCGTCAGCTCCTCGTCGCCGCCGAGGGGCTGCCGCATGGGCGCACCATCCTCGTCACCTCCGCGCGACCCGACGACGGCAAGACCTTCTGCGCGATCAACCTCGCGCTCAGCCTCGCCGCCGAAAAGGATGTCGAGGTGGTGCTGATCGACGCCGAAGTCGCCAAGCCCGAAATCCTCTCGACCCTGGGGCTGGAGAACGGGCCGGGCCTGCTCGACGCGGTGGCCGATCCCGCCGTGGACGTCGAGGCCTGTCTGATCCGCACCGACATCGGCGGCCTGACGGTGCTTCCCGCCGGCCGCCAGACCAATGAGGCGACCGAGCTGCTCGCTTCGGCGCGGACCAACGCCGTGCTCGAACGGCTGCGCCGTCGTTCGCCCGCCCGCGTCATCCTGTTCGATTCGCCGCCCGCGCTCGCCGCCTCGCCCGCCTCGGCGCTGGCGATGCATTGCGGGCAGGCGCTGGTGGTGGTGCGCGCCGAAAAGACCAGCGAGCGCGATCTGCGCGAGGCGCTCGATCTGCTCGCCGCCTGCCCCAAGCCGCAACTGCTGCTGAACGGCGTGGAATATGGCGGCGGCAGCCGTCGCTTCGGCGGCGGTTATTACGGTTACGGGGATTGACGGTGTTGCGCCGCCTGATCCTCCTGCTGGCGTGCCTGACGGGGCTCGTCGCCGCGCCCGCTGCGGCGCGGACCACGATCGTGCCCTATCTCGAGGTGCAGCAGGTCTTCTCCGCCGATCTCAGCGGGCATGGCGACGCCGTGACCTATACCGGCGTCGGCGGCGGGGTGGACGTGGTGGTGGACGGGCCGCGGCTGAAGGCGCAGGTCGATTACCGCTACGATCATTATTTCGCCTGGGGCCATCGCTATTCGGACAGCGATCAGCATAGCGGCATCGCGCGGGCGGATTATTCGCTCAGCCCCGAGTTGACGCTCGAAGGCGCGGCGTTCGGCACGCGCGCGCATGGATCACTGGCGACGCCCGCGCCCGGCCTGCTCGTCGGCGATTTCAACAACACCGAGCAAGTCTATGGTTTTCAAGCCGGGCCGAGCTACGCCGGTCATCTCGGCGATCTCAGCGTCAAGGCGGATTACCGCTATAGCTGGGTCCATGCCGGAAGCCCGGACAATCGCCTCGATCTCGGCCCCGGCCAGCCGGTGCTGGACAGCGATTTCACGACCGACAGCCATGTCGTCGATGCGTCGATCGGCATGGGGCCGGGCGAGCTGCCCTTCGGCTGGACCGTCTCGGGCGGCTATATCCGCGATCAGATCCATTTCCTCGATGCGCGCTACACCGGAACCTTCGGCCGCGCCGACGTGATCGTGCCGGTCAGCCCCACCGTCGCGCTCGAAGGCGGCGTCGGCTACGAGACCAACCGCGCCGGGCAGGACCAGATACTCGTGGACGCCGACGGCAACGCCGTCCTCGGCCCAGATCGTCGTCTCCAGCCCGATCGCTCCAAACCGCGCCTGCTCTCCTACGATCAGGACGGGCTGATCTGGGACGTGGGCGTGATGTGGCGTCCGGACGAGCGCACCTCGCTCGAGGTGCGCGGCGGCCGCCGCTACGGCGAGACGACGGTGACGGGCTCCTTCACCTATCAGATCTCGCCCACCGCCAGCTTCCAGGCGGTCGCCTATGACGATATCGAGAGCTTCGGCCGTCAGTTGAGCAGCGCGATCGGATCGCTGCCGACCAGCTTCGCCTCGCCGATCGTGAATGTCGGCGGCGGCTTGCAGGGCTGCGTGTTCGGCACGAACGGCGGCAAAGGGACCTGCCTGCCGGCGCTCGCCTCCGTCACGTCGGACTTTTACCGCGCGCGCGGCGGCTATGCGCTGCTCTCCGCCCAGCGCGGACTTTGGACGTACGGCCTCGGCGTCGGCTATATGCGGCGGCATTATCTGACGATGCAGGGCGGCGCGATCGCCTCCCTGATCGTCCCCGCCGACGATCAGAGCGTGACCGGCGATCTGCTGGTCAGCCGCCGTCTCTCCCCCGTATCCTCGTTGAGCGGGCAGGCGGATATCATCTGGATCGATTCCGGCCTGCCTTCGATCAGCTCCTACACAACCTACGGTGTGACAGGTACTTACGACCGTGAGTTCTCGCGTCGCCTGAGCGGAACGGCTTC
>DASSTK010000265.1:0-2643 GCA_035707945.1 Sphingomonas sp. | reverse complement strand
GCCTTCTGCACGGCGTCCATCGCCAGGGTGCGGATGGTGTCGATCGCGAGACGATCGAGCGATCCGTCCTCCGTCACATGCGTGGACGGGCGGTCGGTGGTTTCGGTTTCGCTCATGCAATGATCCCCGGCTGCGCAGATGCCGCGCGCTCTGCCCCGCCTAACGGCCGAGCGCAAGCGCTGGTTCCTGTGGAAAACGTGCGAAGGGGACGGAATGGAGCGCCGGGGCGCGGCGATTATCCGCCGCTCCTCTCCCGACGCTCGACTCCCTGGGATGAGCCGATCAGCACCGTGTCGATATCGTCCAGGAAAAGGCCGTGGCCGAGCAGGCCGGGGATGGCGTCCAGGGCGCGGGCCAGCGCGGCGGGATCGGCGATCGGGCCGAAGGCGCAGTCGATCAGCAGGTTGGATTGGTCGCTGAGCGCCGGTTCGCCCGTGGGCGCGCGGCGCAGGCGGGGTCTGCCGCCGAGCCGCTCGATCGCGTCGCAGACGAAGCGACGTGCGAAGGGCAGCACCTCGATCGGCAGCGGATGCGCGCCGAGTTGCGCCACCGGCTTGCTGTCATCGACGATGCAGATCATCCGTCCGGCGGAGGCGGCGACCACTTTCTCCCGGAGCAGCGCGCCGCCCGCGCCCTTGATGGCGCGGCATCGGGGATCGATTTCATCCGCCCCGTCGATGGCGAGATCGACGCGGCCGACATCCTCGAAAGCGATCACCTCGATGCCGGCCGCGCGCGCCGCCCGCTCGGTGGCGAGCGAGGTGGCGGCGGCGGTGACGCTCAGCCCGTCGGCGACGCGGCGGCCGAGCGCGGCGATCGCGAATGCGGCGGTGCTGCCGGTGCCGAGACCGACAAGCATCCCGGCCCGCACCTCGGCGACGGCGGCTTCGGCGGCCGCCGCCTTGGCGCGATCGCGCGGATCGCTCACGCCTTGGCGGCGGCTTTCCGGGGGCGGCCGCGGGGCTTGGCGGGGGCTGCCTTGGCCGCCGCTGCCTTGGCCGGCGCCTTCTTCGCGGCGGCGGGTGCGCCGTTCTTCTTGCGGCCGAGCCCGATCTGATGGGCGAGGCTGCGGCGCTGCTCGGCATAGGCCGGGGCGACCATCGGGTAATCGCGCGGCAGGCCCCACTTCGCGCGATACTCGTCCGGGGTCATATTATAGTTGGTGCGCAGGTAGCGCTTGAGCATCTTCAGCTTTTTGCCGTCTTCCAGGCAGACGATGTAATCATTCTTCACGGAGGAGCGGACCGGAACCGCCGGCTGCTGCGCGGGGGCTTCGGGTTCCTTGGGAGAAGCGAGGCCGGTAAGCGCCTCATGCACCTGCGCTATGAGATCGGCGACTTCACCGGCCGCCACATTATTGTTGGCGACATGCGCCGCGACGATATCGGCGGTAAGCCCGAGCAGCTCATTCTTCATGTCGTCGGTCACGCCATGATCCTTTCCGTGGGAAATGCAGCGGACGATTGCGGCAATCGCCCGTTCCGTTTGGCCTCCTTACGCCTTTTGCGGAGAGAGGCAAGTCCAGTTCCGCAGGATAATGGTAAATAAAGGCGGTCACGACAATCGAGCAACGATCTATTCTCGCCGGGATTTGCGCGCTCTCGCCCTTAACCGATTATTGCCGGTTTGCATGGCAGGAACGCCGCATGGTTGAGGTTTCGGCCGAATTGAGCCTGACAGGCGCGGAGAACCGCTCCGGCGCGCGTTTCGACACGCGCATGGAGGCGGGCGTGCGGCACGGATCGAGCCGCATCCCGGCGATCGTCACCGATCTTTCCGCCGCCGGCTTTCGCGTCGCCACGGAGGAGACGCTGCCGGCCGGCGCCGTGGTGTGGGTCAGGCTCGGAGCGCTGGCGCCGCTGATGGCGCGGGTGGTATGGAGCGATGGTCCGGCGGCGGGGTGCGTCTTCGCCGCGCCGCTTCACCCGTCCGTCATGGAGCAGCTTCTCGGGAACTCGGACTGAATCATTCCACCACGGGACGCGACGCGAGGCTGACGACCATATCCGCGATCCGATCGACCGAGAGCGGCCCTTCCGGTTCCAGCCATGTGTGGGTCCAGTTGATCATGCCGAACAGCAGCATGGTCTTGACCCGCGCCTGCGCCGGATCGGCGGCGAGCGCGGGCTCGATCGCGGTCAGCAGGCGCTGCACCGTCTCGATTAACCGGCGCTGCTTGCCGACGATGCTGGCGCGCCGCTCGGGCGGCAGGTGGCCGAGTTCGTTGAGCAGCACCTTCTGCCGGCTCGCCGCGCCGACATAGTGGCGCATGAAGCGGTGGACGATCGCGGACAGCGCCTCGATCGGCCCGGCGGCCGTGGGCGGGTCCTCAATATCCTCGACCAGCTGGTCGATGTGCGAGGCCATGACTTCGTGGAGGATGTCCTCCTTCGAGGGGAAATAGTGATAGATCAGCGATTTGGACGTTTCGCACGCCAGCGCGAGATCGGCGACGGAAGCGCCGTTGAAGCCGCGTTCGGCGAACAGGTCGGCCGCCTTGGCGACGATCGCCTCGCGTCGCTGCTCATAATCCGCCGCCTGGGTGCGCGCCATTCCGTCCCGTCCGTTTCCGTCTGCGCCAAGGCCTAACAGGGCGGGCGGCGGGGTCAACTTCGCCCACCGATCGGTCGACCGTCGTGCGGC
>DASSTK010000264.1:0-2027 GCA_035707945.1 Sphingomonas sp. | reverse complement strand
CTCGTCGCAGAGATCGGCGAAGGCTTCGGCCATCTGGTCGAGCGGCCAATCGCCCTGGAGATCGCCCGCCACCTTGATCTGGAAAGCCCCCAACGCGCGCGCCTGATCGAGCGCGACGCGACGCTGCGCATCCGAACGGGCGCGGCGTTCGCCGTCGGCGAACCAGTCGATCAGCGCTTCGAGCTCGATCCAACGCATTCCCGCATCCCGTAGCATCGCGCGAAGGCGGGCGTCGCCATGATGCTCGCGCGAGGCGGCCGCGTCATCGAAGTTGAAGCCCATGCCGGCGAATCCAGCGCGTTCGGCGGCGGCGATGCGGTCTTCGAGCGGAACCGGACTGACCAGCGGCGGCTCGTGCGGCAGCAGATCGCCGGCGATGGTGAAGTAGCTCGCGATGAGATCGGGTCCGGTGTCGTTCATGGCCTTCCACGTCTCATGCCGCCCGCCATGCGGCCCCGGGAAGGCTATGCGTGGGGACGGAGGGAACAACTGAACTTAAGGCGAGCCTTGCGATCCTTAGCGGCGCGCTATGGTGGAGGGGAAGCCGAAAGGGAGAGCGGGAATGACGGACACCATCGCCAGCCTGGGCGCGGTGATGCAACTCGCCTATGTGCCGAGCGACATCGATGCGGCGGTGACGTTCTGGACGAAGACGATGGGGGCGGGGCCGTTCTTCCGGCTGCCGCACATCAGCTATCGCGAGGCGCGCTACCGCGGCGCGCCCAGCCGCGTCGATTTCTCCGTGCTGATCGGCTATTGGGGCGATCTCCAGATCGAGCTGATCGAGCAGCATTGCGACAGCCCCTCTATCTACAAGGCCTGGCGGGACGAAGGCCGCGAGGGGCTTCATCATGTCTGCATCCTGGTGGACAGCATCGCGCGGGCGCGCGCCGCCTGCGCGGCGAGCGGAGCGAGCGTGGAGCAGGAAATCTTCCTCGAGGGCGCGGAGGCGATTTACGTCGACACCGGCGGCGGCCCCGGTACGATGGTGGAGATACTCCAGCCTTCGCCCGACTTCGAAGGCATGTTCCGGATGATGCGCGACGCCGCGAAGGGCTGGGACGGGCGCGATCCCGTCCGCTCGCTCGGCTGACAGGGAGGGAGGACAATCATGGCGTTCACCGGGCCGCTCGAGGATCGCCAGCTCATCCAGGAGCTGAACGCCTGCTACGGCGACGCCGTATCCCGCCGCGACAAGGACGGCTTCGCCGCGACCTGGGCGGAGGATGCGAAATGGAAGCTGCCCTGGCTGGACGAGATCGCCGGGCGTGACGCGATCGTCGAGACATGGCTGGGGCAGATGGCCAATTACCCCTTCCACAATTTCAGCTTCTACATGGGCGCGATCGAGGTGGACGGCGATCGCGCGACCGGCCGGGTGTGGACCTCCGAACTGGTGGAGAACATCAGGGGCCAATCCGGCCGCGTGACCGGGCGCTATGACGACGAATATGTCAGGCGCGACGGGCGCTGGCTCTACGCGCGCAAGGTGTTCACGCCGCTGCACGGCATGGAAAGCATCGTCTGAGCAGCGATCAGGCCGGCGCGAAACGGACCGGGATGGATTTCCAGCCGTTAACCACGTTGGAGGGCATTCGCTCCGGCTCGCCGATCAGAGACACCCCGTCGAAATGCAGGAACAGCTCTTCGAGGAAGACGCGCGCCTCCAGCCGCGCGAGTTGCGCGCCGAGGCAATTATGGCGCCCGACGCCGAAGGCCAGATGGGGATTGGGCTTGCGGCGTATGTCGAGCGCGTCGGGATCGGCGAATATCTCTTCGTCGCGGTTGGCCGAGACATAATACATGACCACCGCGTCGCCCGCCCTGATCCGTCGCCCGCCGATCACACTGTCCGCGCGCGCGGTGCGGCGCATATAATAAATGGGGGAGGCCCAGCGCAGGAACTCCTCGATCGCCAGCGGCAGCAGATCGGGAGCCGCCTTCAGCTCCGCGAATATGTCCGGCCGCGCGCACAGTTCGAGGATGATGTTGGACAGCAGCGTGCGGGTGGTTTCGTTGCCCGCGAC
>DASSTK010000263.1:0-2494 GCA_035707945.1 Sphingomonas sp. | reverse complement strand
GTGACCGCGACGACGAGCCCGTTCTGCAGCGCGTCGATGCCTGGATAGAGCCGGCCGAGCGACACGCCGCCGAGCACGCCGCGCTCCGCCATATGGCGCACCACCGGGCGCGCCTCCTTCGAAAGCCGCAGCGTGAACTCGTTGAAGAACGGCCCGTTGACCAGCTCGACGCCCGGCGTCCTGGCCAGCCGCTCGGCCGCGCTCACCGCCAGCGCATGGTTGAGCTCGGCCAATTGCCGCAGCCCCTTCTCGCCGAGCAGCGTCATGTGGACCGAGAAGGCCAGCGCGCACAGGCCGGAATTGGTGCAGATGTTCGACGTCGCCTTCTCGCGGCGGATATGCTGCTCGCGCGTGGAGAGCGTCAGCACGAAGCCGCGATTGCCCTCCGCGTCCACCGTCTCGCCGGCCAGACGCCCCGGCATCTGGCGGACGTGGCGTTCGGCGCAGGCGAACAGGCCCACATAAGGCCCGCCGAACTGAAGGCCGACGCCGATCGACTGGCCCTCGCCCACCACGATGTCCGCACCCATCTCGCCCGGAGCCTTGAGCAGCCCCAGCGCCACCGGCTCGGTGACGACGGCGATCAGCAGGGCGCCCTTGGCGTGCGCCGCTTGGGCGATCTCGGACAGATCGCGGACATGGCCGAGGATGTTGGGATATTGGACGACGACGCAGCTCGTGTCGCCGTCGATCGCGGCGATCAGCGCCTCGCCGTCATCCCCCGGCGCACCATCGGCGAGGGTCGGGAGCGCGGTGCGCAGATCGTCGCCGGTGAAGCGCGCCATCGTCTTGCAGACGCTGACATAATGCGGGTGCAGCCCGGCCGAGAGGATCGCCTTGCCGCGCCGGGTGATCCGCCGCGCCATGACGATCGCCTCCCAGCAGGCCGTCGAGCCGTCATACATGGAGGCGTTGGCGACCTCGCAGCCGTAGAGCCGCGCCACCTGCGTCTGGAACTCGAACAACGCCTGCAAAGTGCCCTGCGCGATCTCGGGCTGATAGGGCGTGTAGCTGGTCAGGAACTCGCCGCGCTGGATGATGTGATCGACGCTGGCCGGTACATGGTGCCGGTACGCGCCCGCGCCGAGGAAGAAGGGCTGGTCGCCCGCCGCCTGGTTCATCCGCGCGAGCCGGGTGAGCTGGCGCTCGACCGCCTGCTCGGAGGCGTGCGGCGGCAGGCTCTCGATCGGCCCGGCGAGCCGCGCGGCTTCCGGCACGTCGACGAACAGATCGTCGACGGAAGCGGCCCCGACCGCGGCCAGCATCGCCCGCCGATCTTCGGGCTGGAGGGGAAGGTAACGCATCAGGAGGGCTTCCTCATCGAAAAGCGCAGGCGGACATAATCGGCGAGCCAGGTCCCGTCGGGCTGGCGGAAGGCGGGTTCGAGGCGGCGTTCGACGGCTTGCGCCACATCGGGCTGCTCGGCGTCGGGCACGCCCGCCGCGTCGAGGAAGCCGGTGCGGAAGGTCCGTAGCCAGCCCGCCACCCCCGCCGACAGCGGGGTCGGGCGCGGGATCAGGCTCGCCTCGATATCGGTGAAACCGGCGGCCTCGTAGATGTCCGCGAACGCGTCCGGTGCGGCATACCATTGCGGATCGCCGCCCGGCATGGCGTAGCCGCGCTCCGCCAGCTCGGCATGGAGCGCGGCGCGCAGCGTGGCGATATTGCCCTCGCCCCCCATCTCGCCGACGAAGCGGCCGCCGGGCTTGAGCGCGCGAAACACCCCCGCCGCGACCGCCGCCGGATCGAGCATCCAGTGCAGCGCGGCGTTGGAGAACACCGCATCGAACTCCGCGCCGAAGCCGAGACGCTGGCCATCCATGACGTGCGCGTCGAGCCCGCGCGCCCGCGCCGCCTCGATCATCTCGGGCGAGGCGTCGACGCCGGTGACGATCGCGCCCGCCTCGACCAGCTTCACCGTCAGCGCGCCGTCCCCGCAGCCGAGATCGAGGATGCGCTCGCCGGGCCGGGGCGCGAGCAACTCCACCACCGGCGCGCCGAGGGTCGGCACGAAGGCGGCGTTGCGGGCGTAATCGGCCGCATCCCAGCGCGAGGTGGTATTCACGGGCGTCCTACTCCCCGTCATGCCAGCGAAAGCTGGCATCTCGTGAGGCAAGGGCCGTCCTCTGCCGCTTGAGACCCCAGCTTTCGCTGGGGTGACGGGCAGAAGGGCAACGCTGCGTCACAGCCCCTCCACGAACGCCTGGTAGGCCGCCTCGTCCATCAGCCCGTCGAGCTCGGACGCATCCGCGAGGCGGACCTTGAAGAACCAGCCGTCGCTCTCCGGCGCGGTGTTGACCAGCGCCGGGTCCGCCTCCAGCGCGGCGTTCGCCTCGACCACCTCGCCCGTCACCGGCGCATAGACGTCCGACGCGGCCTTGACCGATTCGACGACGGCGGCCTCCTTGCCCTTCTCCAGCTTCGCGCCGGCGGGGGGCGTTTCGGCGAAAACGATGTCGCCGAGCTGGGCCTGGGCGTAATCGGTGATGCCGAC
>DASSTK010000262.1:0-45539 GCA_035707945.1 Sphingomonas sp. | reverse complement strand
CTGTAATAGCGCTCGTCCCCGGCGGGCACGACCACCGGATCGGCTATGAGATAATCCATGAAATCCGCGCCCAGCGAACCCGGATAACCGAGATAGCTGATCTGGACCGGCGCGATCCGCTCCGCGAGGATCTGGGCGCGGCAATCCTTGGTGTAGCCTTTCAGATCGATCGCGAGGTCGAGATCATGGCTTCGGATGAGATCCACCGCGTCGCGATCGGTCATGCGGCGGATATCGATGAACGCATCCACCTGATCGCCGATCCTGCGCAGCCCTTCATCTCCCCCTACCGGGCTGAAATCATAGGCGCGGACCTCGAATCTCGATCGGTCATGCTCCCGCAGCAGGCCGGACATCAGGTGAAGCGTCGCGTGATCGTAGAAATCGGCGGACAAATACCCGATGCGGATTCTCCCGCCCGGATTCCGTCGCGGGGCGATGAAGGGCGCCTGCACCGGCCGGAACTGACGAGCGGCATAGATTTGCGAACGCTGCAACTGGCGCAGAGGATCATCCTCGAACGGCAGGGCGTCGAAGGGAATGCCTCCCTGGTCCGTCTCGATCGGAAGCATCGGCAGGGCGTGGCGCGCGCTCCAGTCGCACAGATAGGCTTGCAGGTTGAGCAGCCGTCCCCAGATGCCGTAATGCGAAGGCAGCGATTCCGTCGCGCGGGCGAAAGCCGCCGCGGCCTCCTCCAGCCTGCCCACCGCGGTCAGCGCCAGGCCCAGATCGCAATGGGGGCCGGCATTGGCCGGCTCCGCCCGGATCGCCAGCCGGAAGGTATCGATCGCTCTTTCGACATGGCCGATGCCCATCAGCGCCCTGCCGAGATCGTGCAGCCCGGCGGCATGATCCGGCGCGATCGCGAGCAGCTTCACATAGACGTCGATCGCCTCGGGCCAGCGCCTGGACTCACGATAAAGAACGCCGAGCTTGTAGTGGGCGGGAACATGGTCCGGCGCGAGGCGCAGCACGGTGCGGCAGCAGGCGATCGCCTCCTCGAACCGCCCGGCGTCTTCATGAAGGATGCCGAGGTTGAAATGCGCATCGGCATAATCGGCATCGAGCTTGATGGCCTTGGCGCAGGCCTTCTCCGCTTCGGCCAACCGGCCCTGCCCATGCAGCGCGATGCCCAGATTGTTGTAATGGGCGGCGTTCAGCGGTTGAAGCCGCGCCGATTCGCCGAAGGCCTTTTCCGCCCCGCTATAATCGCGCAGGTCGAGCTTCGCGGCGCCCACCAGGGTATGCACGATTTCGATGTCGGGGCCTCTGCGCGCCAGCATCTCGCCCAGCCGGATCGTCTCGGCATGATCGCCGCGCTCGTGCGCCTCGATCAGCCGCCGAAGCTCAGCCTGTGACGGGGCCTCGCTCGAAGCGCCGGGGTCGTTCAGCCGCGCGAGGCTCCGCCGGGCGGTGACGTTCTTCGGATAGGATTGCAGCACCTCTTCCAGAAGGCGGCGGGCCTCCGCCTCGTCTCCGCGCCTCTCGGCGCTGCGCGCCTTGCGAAAAACCAATTCCAAGCTGGTAGCCATCGGAAATCCCTAAGCAAATGGCATGGAGAAAGGCCGCGCCGTCAGCGCCAGTCGGCCAGCTTCTTGCGCAGCCGATCCAGCGCGGCCTTCTTGATCTGGCAGACGCGCGCGGCGCCGATGTCGAGCACCTGGCCGATCTCCTCGAGGTTCAATTCCTCGACGAAATAGAGCTGGAGCACCATCGCCTCGCGCTCGGGCAGGCTCGCGATGCTGTCCGCCAGCATCTCCTTGAGCCGTTCGCGATCCAGCGCCTCCTCGCCGCGCTCCTCCAGGTCCGCGAACCACATCGACTGATCCGAATAGACTTCGTCCAGCGATTCATGGCGCACGCTTTCGGCGGCGTCCGCCATTTCGCGGAAGGCGGCCGCGTCGAGACCCATCGCCTCGGCCAGCTCGCCGTCGGTGGCGGCGCGGCCGAGCTTCGCCTCCAGCGCGGCGCGCGCGGCGGCGATCTCCTTGCGCTTGAGCATGCCCGATCGGCACTGGGCGGCATGGCGGCGCAGATGATCGATCATCCCGCCCCGCACCCGCATCCCCGCGTAGGTGGCGAAAGCATGGCCGCGATCCTCGTAGCCGTTGGCGGCCTCGACCAGCGCGACCATGCCGATCTGCACCAGATCCTCGATGTCGATCGCGTTGGAGACGCGGCCGTGGACATGCCAGGCGATCTTGCGGACCAGCGGCATATGCTCGGCCACCAGCCGCCCCGGATCGGGGCGCGCCGGGCGGCGCTGATAGGTCATGGCGAGCGCGGTCACTGAACCAGCTCCGGCTCACGCCGCTGTTGCCCGATCTGCGCGGGCTGGCCGCCGACCACCGCGACCACCTCGACCGGCTTGCCGTCCGGGATTTCGAGGAAGGAGAGCACCGGCGCGTCGGCGATGTGCGGGCGCAGCAGCCGGGCGAGCGCGCGCCGCGCGATCGGCGAGGTGACGATGGCGAAGCGCCGAGCCTCCCCGATCAGCGGCCCCGCCGCCTCGCTCACCGCCTGGACGATGCGCCCGGCGAGCGCCGGCTCGATCGGGTGGTTGGCGTTGGGGCCGGTGCGCACCGCCTGGGTCAGCAGGCTTTCGAGCCCCGCGTCGAGCGTCACGACGGGAAGCGGCATCCTGACGGGCACCAGCGTCTGCACGATCAGCGCGCCGACCCGGCGGCGAACCTGCTCGACGAGCTGGACGGGATCGCTCTCCTCGCGCGCGGCGTCCGCCATCGCCTCGGCGATGCGGCGGAAATCCTTGAGCGGCACGCCTTCGGCCAGCAGCGCGCGGCACAGCGCGGCGATGCTGGCGAGCGGCAGCGGATTGGGGGTGAGGCCGGAAACGAGCTGCGGCGCGCTTTCCTTGAGCGCGTCCAGCAGCTTCTGCGCTTCGTCCATGCCGAACAGATCGGCGGCGGAGTTGGCGATGAGCTGGTTGAGATGCGTCGCCACCACCGTCGAGGGATCGACGACGGTATAGCCCGCCACCACCGCCTCGCCGCGCTTGTCCGGCGCGATCCACACCGCATCGAGCCCGAAGGTGGGGTCCTTGACGGCGCGGCCCTCCACGCGGCCGACCAGCTCCCCGCTGTCGAGCGCGAGCAGATCATTGGGGTGGCATTCGTCCTCGCCCACCACCACGCCCGCCACGGTGATGCGATAGGCGTTGGGGGCGAGGTTCATATTGTCGCGCACGCGCACCAGCGGGATGACGAAGCCCAGCTCCTTGGAAAGCTGGCGGCGGATGCCGGTGATCCGCGCCATCAGCGGCGCGCCCTTGCGATCGTCGACGAGGGCGACGAGGCCGTAGCCGATCTCGAGGCCGAGCGGCGCGTCGTCGGACACCTCGTCCCAGCCGATCGCGCTCGGGTTGGCGGGCGCGGGCGGCGGGGCCTTGGCGGCGAGTTCGGCCTCCGCCTTGCGCAGCGCATCGGCGTTGCGGAGCTTCCAGGCGATGTAGCCGGCCACCGCCGCCGCGGGCAGCACGACGATGTGGGGCATGCCGGGCAGCACGCCCAGCACCGTCAGGATCGCCGCCACCGGCGTCCACGCTTTGGCCGATCCGAACTGGCTGGAAATCTGCCCGCCCAGATCGAGCGGCGAATTGACGCGGGTGACGATCGCGGCCGCCGCGATCGAGAGCAGCAGCGCCGGAATCTGCGCCACCAGCGCGTCGCCGATCGCGAGCTGCACGTAATTCCGGGCCGCATCGCCGATCGCCATCTTGTGACTCAGCACGCCCAGCACCAGCCCGCCCAAGACGTTGACCGCGAGCACCAGCACGCCCGCGACCGCATCGCCCTTCACGAACTTGGAGGCGCCGTCCATCGATCCGTAGAAATCCGCTTCGGTCGCCACCTCCTGGCGGCGCTGCTTGGCCTCGTCGGGAGTGAGCAGGCCGGCGTTCAAGTCAGCGTCGATCGCCATCTGCTTGCCGGGCATCGCGTCCAGCGTGAAACGGGCCGAAACCTCCGACACGCGCCCCGCGCCTTTGGTGATGACCACAAGGTTGATGATCATCAGGATCGCGAACACGAAGATGCCGACGGTGTAGTTGCCGCCGATCAGGAAGCTGCCGAACGCCTCGATGACGTGCCCGGCCGCGCCCGCGCCCTCATGCCCGTGGACCAGCACGACGCGGGTGGAGGCGACGTTGAGCGCGAGGCGCAGCAGGGTCGCGAACAGCAACACCGTCGGGAAGGAGGAGAAATCGAGCGGCTTGGCGGCGTTCAGCGCCACCATCAGCACGGCGAGCGAGATGACGATGTTGGTGATGAAGCCGATGTCCAGCGCCACGGCGGGCATCGGCACCACCATCAGCGCGATCAGCATCAGCGAGGCGATCGGCAGGATCGCCCCTTTGCCGGCATCCAGCCACACGCGCTTGTTGATCGCGCCCTTGGTGATCGCGGCGGTCGTCATTGCTCGTCAGACTCCGAGGCTGGACAGCATGAGGTAGGCGAGCCGCGCGGTCTGCGGGCTCGGGGTGAGCGCGGCGCTGGACGCCTTGAGCGAGGCGAGGTTGAGATCGCGCGTGGTCATGGTGTTGTTGGGATCGGCGAGGCTGGCGAGCAGGTCGCTGGCCGTCGTCGCGGGCGTCCGGGACGCGCTCGTCGCGCCGACGCCGTTCAGCGCCGCGAGCCGCATCGCCGCCATCTCCGTATCGGTCGGCGCGGACGAGGCCGCCGGAGCCGGCGCGCTCGATTCGTTGAAGCGCGCGGCGAAGCGGGCGCGGACCTCGGCGACGCTGCGCGCCGCGCCGGATTTGTCGTAGAACACCCAGCGGTTCGCCCGCGCGGCGGCCGGATCGACGGCGGCGGCGCTGGCGTTCGGGTTGGCGTCATAGGCCTTGAGGAAGCGCGTCGCCCCCGCCGGCCCAAGGAAGTGGGCGAGGTAGAGATCCACCGAATCCGCCGGGCGGCCGAGATTGGCTTCCAGGATCTGCTTGTTGTCGGCGGCATATTCGCCCGCCATCTGCGCGGACATCTCCGGGCTCTGGCGCAGCGCCAGTATCTCCTGCCGCGTCGTCGGATCGGAGACGTAATAGTGGCCGTTCGATCCCTTTGTGATCGCGTTGGCCGCCCAATCGAGCCCGTGCTCCGCGCCATGCTTCTTGACCACACCGAGCCAGGTCTGCTCGGTGAACTGGTAGAGGCCGGAAGCCGAGGAGGTGCGCGCCGAGGCGGTGGGGTTCAGGCCGCTCTCGATCGACGCCTGCTTGTAGAGATAGCCGAAGTCGACGCCCGTGGCGGAGGCGGCGGTGAGGATCGCGTTCTGCACGCGCCCGCCCGCGGCGGGGGTCTCCCCGTTGCCGTTGATGATCGTCAGAGCCATGCGTCCCCCTTGGCCGTGATCGGCCTGGCGCACGCTGCGTCGGAAATGGTTAACAGCCTCTTCACAACGCGATCCGGCCGTTGCGCCCGTAGATGCCGGCGGGGCGATCGCGCCCGGCGATGGCGGCGAGCCGCGCCAGGCGGCGGCTGGTCATGTCGGCGAGGATGTTGACGCGTGCGCGGGCGGCGTCGGCCTGGGTGCGCGCCTCCTCGGCCAGCGCGAGCAGATCGGGCGTCTTGCGCCAGTCGCGCTGGGCGCGGACGCGGAGCAGCGCGGCCTCGACCGCCGCCGATCCGCGCGCGATCGCGTCCACGTCATCGGCGTCGAGCGCGGCGATCAGCAGCCGCTGCGCGCCGAGCAGAGCTTCGATCGAGGCCGCGCTCACAATGCGGCTCCGGCGAGATCGCCGTCGATCATGCGCCCGGCGATGGCCTGCGGATCGGGGCGGTAGCTGCCGGCGCGGATCGCGGCGCGCAGCGCCTGGATGCGATCCCCGTCGATCGGCGCGCCGGCCGCGACCAGAGAGGCGATGGTGGTGGAGACGGCCGCCCTGTCCTCCGGCGCGGCCGCCTTGACGGCCGACGAGGCAGCCCCCGTCGCGATCGGCTGCGCGCCGCTATGGCGCGTCGCGTCGATCAGCGCGCCGGTTCCGGTGGAGATGCCGTTGATCATCGCCCCGCCCCTTCAGAACGCCGCGACGCGGACATGGCCGACCGAGACGACCTCGGCCATGATGACCGGCCCGCTTTTGTCGGTCTTGACGCGGATGCGGCCGCCGACGCGCCCGTCCTCCTGCGCCACCGCGTCGGTGGAGACGGTGAAGCCCGCGCTGGCGGCGGTCAGCTCGACGGGATCGCCGCGCTTGATGACCACCGGCTGCACGGCGGCGGCGGGTTCGGCCGCTCCGCCGGATGCGACCTGCGCGTTGGCCTTCATCAGCGGCACGCGGATGCGCCAGCCGAGCGCCTCGCAGCGGATCGCCACCGCGCCGAGCGCGGGCGGATCGATCGTCGCGGGGGTGGGGCAGGGCTTCAGCTTCAGCCGGCTGTCGATATGGGTGACGGGGCCGCCCGGCGTGCCGATATCGGCATTGAGCGCGCCGACCACCCGCTGCTCCAGCAGCTTCAGATTCTCGAAGCCGTCCGGCCCCGCCGTGGCGAGCGCGGGCGACGCCGCGAAGCCGATCGCGGCGAGGCTGATGAGGATCGGGCCTGAACGTGCCATTCGGATATGCTCCCGTCTTGCGGGATCACCCGAAGCAAGCTGCGTGCCAGTTTAACGCCCGTCTCAATTCCCGTTCGTGCCGAGCGCAGTCGAGGCACATGATCCGGGCGAAGGATTTTGCGGCGCGTCCTCCGACTGCGCTCAGGACGAACGGAGTATGGAGGCCGGTCAGCCCTTCACAGGCAGCGATATGAGCCGCACCCGCTGGCCCTTGCCGCCCTCGGCCGGGCCGCTCGCATCGAGGGCGATGTCGATGCGGGCGGGATCGAGGCCGCCCTGCTCCACCGCGCGCGCGATGGCGGCGGCGCGGGCGGCGGCCAGCTCCCAGGCGTCGAAGCGCCGCGCCGCGCCGTCGCTGCCGCGGCTTTCGATCCGCACCCGCGCGTGCGTGCGCGCGGCTTCCACCCCGATCCGGCCGAAGCGCGCGCGCGCCGCCGGGTTCAGGATCGCCTCGCCGGGGGCGAACAGCGGCGCGGCGCGCTCCTCGATCATGCGGGGCGCGGGGCCGCCGCCGAAGGTCGCGCGCAATCCCGCCCCCACCGCCCCCGGATCGGCGCGATGCGCCTGAAGCAGCAGCAGGAAGGCGAGCAGCACCAGGCAGAGATCGGCGAAGCTCAGCGCCCAGCGGGGGGCGGCGCGCGGCGGCTGGGCGGGGATCGGGATCATGCCGCCCGCAGCCGCGCCGCAATGCGCTCGGCGCGTTCCGCGATCGGCCCGCGCAGCTCCTCGCGCGCGATGGCGGCCAGCCGATCGAGCGCGTCCCGCTGCCACAGAAGCTCGATCCGGCTCAGTCGCTCCAGCCGCCCGGCAATGGGGCCGAACAGCAGGTTGGCGGCCGCGATTCCGTAGAGCGTGGTGGTGAGCGCCAGCGCCATGCCGGGGCCGATCGCGGAGGGATCGTCCATCGTCGCGAACATGCGGATCAGGCCGATGACGGTGCCGATCATGCCCATCGCCGGCGCGGCGTCGGCGGCGGCGCGCCATACGCCCTGGACGGCGGCGTGCCGCTCCGCGCGGGCGGCGAGCTCGGCCTCGGCCCAGGCGGCGAAGCGGGCGGGATCGGCGGTGTCGGCGAGCCGCGCGGCGGCGTGGGCGAGGAAGCGCTCGATCACGGGCGCGCGATCGGCGGTGGCGAGGCCGGTGGCGTGGGTGCGCTCGGCGATGCGGTTGACGGCGACGCGCGCGGCTTGGGCCTCGGCCTCGGCGCGCATGAACAGGAGGGGCTTGAGCGCCGCGAAGGCGCGGGCGAGATCGCAGGTGGTGGAGCGCAGCGCCGCCGCCGCGATCGCGCCGCCGAACACCAGCAGGATCGCGAGGGGATCGAGAAACACGCCGCCCTTCACCAAGCTCTCCCGATCCTGCCCGGCAAAGGGCCGGCAAAATCCTGCCGCCCCCCGGCAAGCCTTTGCCGGTTCCGCCGAAAACACCGGAAATTGACGGCTTCCCGCCCCGAACGCGCAATTGGCACGCCCATTGCAGGAATATCCGCGACCGGCCCCACCACAGCCGATTACGGCAGCGGCGGGCGAAACTTTAGGGAGCCGACAGGCGGAGATTGGAAATGGCGGATAGTGCGCTCTTCGGAATCCACGGCGCGGCGCTGAAGCTGCGCTCGCAGCGGATGGCGATGCTCGCGTCCAACATCGCGAACGCCGCCACGCCGGGCTACAAGGCGCGCGACATCGATTTCGCCGCCGCGCTCAAGGATGCGACCTCGGGCCAGGCCGGCGGCGTCTCCCAGGCGGTTTCGGACAATGTCCTCTATCGCGTGCCGGTGCAGAGCTCGCTCGACGGCAACACCGTGGAGCTTCCGGTCGAGCAGACCGAGTTCGCCGAGAACGCCATCGCCTACAAGACCACGCTCGCCTTCCTGCAGGGCCGTGTCGACACGGTGATGCAGGCGATCAAGGGGGAATAAGCCATGAGCGCGCCCATGTCCGTGTTCGACATCGCCGGCCGCGCGATGTCCGCGCAGATCGTCCGGTTGAACACCGTCGCCTCGAACCTGGCCAACGCCAATTCGGTCTCGACCACCGAGGCGGGCGCCTATCGCGCGCTGAAGCCCGTCTTCTCCGAGGTTTCGGACCGGCCCGGCGTCGCCACCGTGCGCGTCGATCAGGTCGTCCAGTCCAATACGCAGCCGGTCAGGCGCCACGATCCCACCAACCCGCTCGCCGACAAGAATGGCGACGTGTGGGACGCCGGCGTCGATAGCGCCGCCGAGCTCGTCGATATGATCGAGACGCAGCGCCAGTACCAGAACAACGTCCAGGTCTTGCAGACCGCCAAGACCCTCACTCTCGACACTCTGAGGCTCGGCAAATGACCATCGACACCAGCATGTCCTATCTCGACAGCCTGCGTTCGACGAGCGCCTCGGGCGCGACGTCGCAGACCAGGACCACGGGCTCGAACACCATCGACGAGGCCGGCTTCCTCAAGCTGCTCACCGCACAGATGACGCAGCAGGATCCGACCCAGCCGATGGATTCCAACCAGATGGTCTCGCAGCTTTCGCAGATGTCGACCGTCTCGGGCATCACCGAGATGAACACGTCGCTGAAATCGCTGCTGTCCGAGATCACCGGCAACCGCATCGGCGATGCGGCGAGCTGGATCGGCAAGGCGGCGCTGCTCAACGGCAATGTCGCCATGCCGCTCGCGAACGGCGGCTATGCCGGGCAGATCACGTTGCCCAGCGACGCCTCGCGGGTGAATCTGAGCCTGGTCGATGCGACAGGCGCGACCGTTTACAGCCAGACGTTCGACAATCAGAAGGCCGGCCCGGTCAATTTCGGCTGGAATGGCAAGAAGGCGGACGGCACCACCGTCACCGGCCCGCTCAGGGTGGTCGTCTCGGCCGCCGGCGTTTCGGGCACGATCAATCTCACCACCGCCACCTGGGCGACCATCACCGGCGTGCAGTCGCCCGCCGGCGGCAGCTCGGCCCAGCTCTCCACCACCCTCGGCGCGGTCGCCCCCACCGACGTGCTGAGCCTGTCCTGATCCCTCCGTTCCAAGGAGACCCACCATGTCCTTCTACACCTCGCTTTCCGGCCTCAACGCCGCGCAGACCAACCTCAACGTCACCGCGAACAACATCGCCAACTCGGGCACCGTCGGCTTCAAGCAGAGCCGCGCCGATTTCGGCGACATCATCGCCTCCTCCGCCATGCAGGCGCAGGGGTCGGTGATCGGCCAGGGCACCCAGCTCAAGGCGGTCAGCCAGGAGTTCTCGCAGGGCTCGACCGAGACGACCGATCGCGCGCTCGACATGCTGGTGTCCGGCGAAGGCTTCTTCGTGACCAAGGCGTCCGGCACCGGCGCGCAGGTGAGCTTCACCCGCAACGGCAGCTTCTCGGTCGACAAGAACAACAACGTCGTCGATTCGATGGGCAACACCCTCCAGGTGCTCCCCGTCGATCCGCTCGGCAACGTCACCGGCTCCGGCCTCGCGGCGATGCAGACGCTGCATATCCCGGCGACCAACGGATTGCCCAAGGCGACGAGCGCGATCGCGCTTTCGCTCACCTTCCCCACCGACGCCGATCTGCCGGCGAGCCGTTCGGCCTATTCGGCGACGACGCCCTACGCCTTCAGCCCGAGCGATCCGAACAGCTACAACAACGCCACCTCGACGACGGTGTATGATTCCGCGGGCAACGCCATCCCGGCGACCATCTATTATGTCCGCACCTCCGCGCCCGCCGCGGACGGCAGCACCACGACGAGCACCTGGGACGCCCATATGATCGTGGGCGACAAGGAGGTGTTCCCGAACGGCGGATCGACCCCGCTCAGCCTCACCTTCGACAATAACGGCGTGCTGACCTCGCCCTCCTCGGCCGTCTCCTACGCCGCCGTGCAGCCGACCGGCGCGGTCGCCCCGCTGACGCTCGGCGTCGATTACGGCGCGGCCACCAAGCAGGGCGCCTACGCCTTCGACACCGTGACCTCCAACCAGGACGGCCAGACCACCGGCAAGCTCAACAACATGACCGTCGGCACAGACGGCCTTGTGACCGCGAGCTACACCAACGGCGCCACCGTCGCGCTCGGCAAGGTCGCGATCGCCACCTTCGCCAATCCCACCGGGCTGCACCAGAACGGCAGCACCACCTGGACGGCGACGGGCGCGAGCGGCAATCCGCAGATCGAGGCGGCCGCCACGGACGGGCGCGGCGGCGTGCAATCGGGCGCGCTCGAAATGTCCAACGTCGATCTGACGGCCCAGCTCGTCAACCTCATCTCGGCGCAGCGCAATTTCCAGGCGAACGCCAAGGCGATCGACACCGACAAGCAGATGCTCTCCTCGATCATCAACCTGCAGTGATCGAACGGGTGACGCGAGGACGCTGAACGATGGACCGGCTGGTATATACCTCCCTCTCGGCGATGCGGTCGCTGATGCAGCGGCAGGCGGTGACGGCGAACAATCTCGCCAACGCCAACACCACCGGCTTTCGCGGCGATCTCGCGAGCACCCAGGCCGTCTATCTCGGCTCGGGCAACGACGCGATCAGCGCCCGGGCCGACGCATCCGCCGTCAACACCACCTCCGATATGAAGGGGGCGGCGGATGTCGCCACCGGGCGCGATCTCGATGTGGCGATGGACGGGGACGCGCTGCTCGGCGTGCAGGCCCAGGACGGCGGCGAAGGCTATACGCGGCGCGGCGATCTGCAGCTCACCGACAGCGGCCTGCTCACCACCGGCGACGGCTATCCGGTGCTGGGAGACAGCGGCCCGATCACCCTTCCCCCCGCCGACAAGGTGACGATCGACAAGACCGGCGTGATCTGGATCGTGCCGCAGGGCGGCGATCCCGCCAATCCGGTGCAGGTCGGCCATCTGAAGCTCGTCTCGGCGACGGGATCGCAGATCGCCAAGGGCGAGGACGGGCTGTTCCACGTCGCCGGCGGCGGCACGCTGCCTTCCGATCCCAACGCCCGCGTCACCTCGGGCGCGCTCGAAGGATCGAACGTCAACGTGACGGAGGCGCTCACCGCCATGATCGAGGCCGCCCGCGCGTGGGAAACCCAGGTCAAGATGCTGAACGGCGCCAAGGACATGGACAGCGCCACCACCCAGTTGATGAACATCTCCGACAACTGATCGCAAGGATCGAAGGGATCGTCCGATGACCAACGCCGCCCTCCACGTCGCCCGCACCGGGCTCGACGCCCAGCAGGACCGGATGCGCGTGATCGCGAACAATATCGCGAACGTGAACACCACCGGCTTCAAGCGGGACCGCGCCAATTTCGAGACGCTCGCCTATCAGGCGATCACCCAGCCGGGCGCGACCTCGGCCGGCGACGACAAATACACCCAGGGGCTCGAGCTCGGCTCCGGCGTGAAGATGACGGGCACCTCGCGCACCGACACGCAGGGTTCGATCACCCAGACCGGCAACGCGCTCGATCTCGCCATCCAGGGCAACGGCTTCTTCCAGGTCCAGCAGCCGGACGGCACCATCGCCTACACCCGCGACGGCAGCTTCAGCGTCTCCGCCGAAGGGCAGATCGTGACGCAGGACGGCCGCCCGCTCATCCCCAACATCCAGATCCCGGACGGGGCGACCAACATCACCATCGGCGCGGACGGCACCGTCTCGGCGACGACGGCGGGAGCCACCGAAGCCACCCAGCTCGGCAAGATCCAGCTCGCGAGCTTCGTCAACCCCACCGGCCTCCAGGCGATCGGCGGCAACCTGCTGACCGAGACGCAGGCTTCCGGCACGCCGCAGCTCGGCGATGCGGGCACGGACGGGCGCGGCACGCTGGTGCAGGGCTCGCTCGAAGCCTCGAACGTCGACGTGGTGCAGGAGCTGGTCGACATGATCGAGACGCAGCGCGCCTACGAGGTCAATTCCAAGATGATCAAGGCGACGGACGAGATGCTCCAGTTCGCCAATCAGAACACCTGAGGGGATCGAGAACAGTGAAGCACCCTTCCCGCCCCTCCGCGATCGCCGCCGCCGGCGTGCTCGCGCTGCTCCTCGCCGCGCAGCCCGCCCAGGCGCGTCATCACCACGATAACGACGACGCGCCGAGCTATGCGCCGGCGCTCCCCGCGCCGCCGCCGCCGCCGCCCGCCAACGGCGCGATCTTCCAGGCTTCGATGGGCTATGCGCCGCTCACCTCGGGCGCGCGCCCGGCGCAGGTCGGCGATCTCATCACCATCGTGCTGGTCGAGAAGACGCAGGCGCAGAAGACCAATTCGGCCTCCACCGCCCGCAACGGCAGCCTGGGCTTCAGCATGCCCACCACCGGCCCGCTCTCCTTCATCAGCTCAAGCGACACCCAGATGGGCAGCACCGACGGCTTCAAGGGCGCGGGCGCGGCCGAGCAATCGAACCAGCTCACCGGCGCGCTCACCGTCACCATCTCCAAGGTCTATCCCAACGGCACCTTCGAGATCCGCGGCGAGAAGCAGCTCACGCTGAGCCGGGGCGAGGAGACGATCCAGATTTCCGGTCTGATCCGCGCCGCGGACATCCAGGCGGACAACAGCATCCTTTCCACCCGGGTCGCCAACGCCGTCATCACCTACACCGGCAAGGGCGAGATCGCGCGGGCCAACAAGCAAGGCTGGCTCGGCCGCTTCTTCTCGCGCATCAGCCCCTTCTGAGGAACCGCTCCCGTGAAGCGCATCCTGCTCCTCATCCTCGCCGCCGTCGGGCTCGCCGCGGCCCCCGCCCATGCAGACCGGATCAAGGATCTCGGCCAGTGGCAGGGGCTGCGCACCAACCAGCTCACCGGCTACGGCATCGTCGTGGGCCTGGCCGGCACCGGCGACGACAGCCTCGAATACGCGACCCAGGCGATGAAGGGCGTCGCCTCGCGCTTCGGCCTCCAGATCCCGCCCGGCGTCAACCCGGCGACCAAGAACGCGGCCGCGGTGATCGTCACCGCCGATCTCCCCGCCTTCGCCAAGCCGGGGCAGGAGCTGGACATCACCGTCTCCGCGCTCGGCAAGGCCAAGAGCCTGCGCGGCGGCACGCTGCTGATGACGCCGCTGATCGGCGCGGACGGCCAGATCTACGCGATGGCGCAGGGCAACCTGGCGGTCGGCGGCCTCGGGGTCTCCGCGCAGGACGGATCGAACGTGGTGGTCAACGTCCCCACCGCCGGCCGAATCCCGGACGGGGCGACGGTCGAGCGGACGGTCGATTCCGGCTTCGAGAGCGCGCCGACGCTCAACTTCAACCTCTCCGCCCCCGATCTCACCACGGTGCAGCGCGTCGCCGACGCGATCAACGCCGCGATCGGCCCGCACGCGCGCGCCATCGACGCCGAGACGGTGGCGATCGACGCGCCTCCGGGCGCCGTCGCCCGCACCGCGCTGATGGCGAAGCTCGAGGATTTGACCGTGATCCCCGCCCAGGCCCCGGCCCGCGTGGTGGTCAATGCGCGCACCGGCACGGTGGTCATCAACGGCGCGGTCCGGATCGCGCCGGCGGCGGTCAGCCACGGCAAGCTCACCGTCAAGGTGGACGAGAAGCCCCAGGTCTCCCAACCCGCGCCCTTCTCGCGCGGGCAGACGGCGATCGTGCCCAACAGCGCGATCTCGGTGGAGGAGAAAGGCTCGCCGATGTTCGAGATGGGCGGCGGCGCCAGCCTCGCCGATATCGTGAAAGCGGTGAACGCGATCGGGGCGACGCCCGCCGATCTCGTCGCCATCCTCGAAGCGCTCAAGCAGGCGGGCGCCATGCAAGCGGATTTGATCGTGCTATGATCCAGTCTCTCACCAGCAGTTCCGTGCTCACCGGCGACGCCAGGGCTACGGCGGACCAGAAGAAGCTCAAATCGGCCGCTCAGGCGTTCGAGGCGGTGTTCCTCCGCCAGATGATCTCCTCCATGCGGCAGGACGGGCTGGGCGACGGCATGTTCGACAGCGAGGCCTCCGACACCTTCCGCGATCTCGCCGACGCCAAAACGGCGGATGCGATGGCGGGAAAGGGCGTGCTCGGCATCGCCGGGCTGCTCGAACAGCAGCTCGCGCCCGTCGCCGCGCGCCATGACGGGACCACCCTGCCCGCCGACGCCAAGCCCGCCGCTCCCACCGTGAGGCCCGCGCCATGACGGACATGATCGGCATCGGCGTCTCCGGGGTGCGGGCCTATCAGACCGCGCTCTCCGCGATCGCCAACAACGTCTCCAACGCCGATACGCCCGGCTACACCCGACGCACGGTGACGCTGGAGGAGGCGAAGACGGCCGATTCCTCCCAGCTTCTCTACACCAACCACAATGAGTTCGGCGGCGTGGCGGCGACCGGGATCGTACGCGCCTGGGACGATTACAAGGCCGCCGCCGCGCGCGACGCCTCCAGCGCGTCCGGCAGCGCCGATGCGCGCGCCACCTGGCTCGCCAATGCCGAGAACGCGATGAACGACGACGCCACCGGCGTCGGCCAGAGCGCCACCGCCTTTTTCGGCGCGGGCAGTTCGCTCGCCTCCGATCCGGGCAATACCGGCGGCCGGCAAGCCTTGCTCCAGTCGCTCGACCAGACCGCCGCCGCCTTCCGCACCACCGCCGGCGCGCTCGCAAAGGTGACGGAGGGAATCACGGCGCAGGCGCAGACCAAGGTGGATCAGGTCAACGCCGCGCTCGCCGCGCTCGATCAGGTCAACCAGGCGCTGCGCACCCAGCAGCCCGGCACCTCCTCGCAGGCCCAGTTGCTCGATCAGCGGGATGCGATCATCGATTCGATCGCCGCCAATGTGAATGTCGGCGTCAGCCTCGCCGGAGACGGCAGCGCGACCCTCCGCCTGTCGGACGGCACCGCGCTTTCGGGCGGCGTCGGCATGACCGGCGGGGCGCGCCTCGCCGTCGTCAGCAGCGGCGACGGACGACTCACCATCCAGGCGATCGGCAACGGCAAGGCGACGACGATCACCGCGCCGGGCGGCGCACTCGGCGGGCTCGCCGCCTCCTCCGCCCTCGTCGCCGATCAGCGCGCCGCGCTCGATCGCCTCGCCGCCAATTTCGCCCAGGCGGTCAACGCCTGGCAGGCGGCGGGCGTGGACGCCAACGGAGCGGCCGGTCAGCCGCTGCTTTCGGGGAACAGCGCCGCCTCGCTCACCCTCGCCACCAGCGATACCGTCGCGATCGCCGCCGGCAAGGCGGGCGGCGCGGCCAACGCCAATCTGCTCGATCTTCCCTCCCTGCGCGGCGCGAACGGCGTCGAGCAGGGCTGGGCGACGATGGTGACGCGGCAGGGCCAGCTCGTCTCGGGGGCCAAGGCGGAAAGCTCGGCAGCCTCGGCGCAGAAGGACGCGACCGCTTCCTCGCTCGCCGCCGTCACCGGCGTCGATCTCGATAACGAGGCCGCCCAGCTCCTGCGCTACCAGCAGGCCTACAACGCCTCGGCCAAGGTGATCCAGGCTTCCAAGGACACCATGCAATCCATTCTCGACCTGTTCTGAGGACGAACCGATGATCAGCGGATCGCGCTACAATCTCCAGGCGGAAATCACCCGCCAGCAGCAGCTTTCGCAGCAGATCGCGCAGTTGCAGACGGATATCTCGTCCGGCGTGAAGATCCACGTCGCCTCGGACGATCCGGCCGCCGCCGCGCGCATCGCCGCGATCCGCCAGACCCAGGCGGACGCCGCGGTGTACGCCACCAACATCACCGCCGCGCAGGCCACCGCCGCGCAGGTGGACACCAGCCTGGCGAGCCTCACCACCTCGCTCACCCGCGCCAAGGAGCTGATGCTCCAGGCGTCGAACGGTACGCTCAACGCCTCCGATCGCGCCGCGATCGTCACCGAGCTTCAGGGCATCCGGAGCGACATCGCGAACCAGGCGACGCAGACCGACGCCAACGGCCAGCCGATCTTCGCGAGCGGCCCGGCGCTGCAAATCCCGATCGGGCCGAACAGCTCCGTCGCGGCGGGGGACAGCTATGAGGAGGTGTTCGGATCGGTGACGCTGAAGGACGGCAGCGTGCAGAGCCTCGATACGATCATCTCCAACGCGATCGACGCGGTGAACGCGGGCGATTCCCCGGCGATGGCCGCCTCGCTCGATGCGGTCGATTCGGCGGGCACGCACGTCTCCAGCGCCCAATCGGACATCGGCGTGCGCGAGGCCCGGCTGAACGCCGCCACCGACGCGCTCGCCACGCAGAAGACCAACCTCGCCGACGAGCGATCGGGCCTCGAGGATACCGACGCCACCGAGGCCTATATCCAGCTTTCCAACAAGATGACGATCCTGAGCGCGGCCCAGTCCGTGCTCACCCGGGTCGGCCAGGCGACCCTGTTCGACAAGATCAACTGATCCTTTCGGCGAGCCGACCCGGTTAATCCGGCGTTAGCTTAGCAATTCGTTTCCGAATTGGCGGCTACGAGAGGGAAGCAGCGAAGGCCCGCGCTGTCCGGCGGGTCGGGTGAAGGCGTTTTTGGGGGTTTGGGATGTTCGCAGCGATCGGCCTGGTCGTGCTTCTCGTCATGGTGTTCGGCGGCTTCGCCTTCACCGGCGGCGATCTGCATCCGATCATGGAGGCCGTTCCCCACGAGTTCATCATCATCGGCGGCGCCAGCGTCGGCGCGCTGGTGATCGGCAATTCCATGAAGGAATTGAAGCAGTTCGCCGGCGGCCTGGCGCTGGTGTTCAGGGGCACCCGATACAAGCGGCAGGATTATCTCGACACCATCTTCCTCGTCTCCTCGCTGATGAAGAAGCTGCGCACCGAAGGCCCGGTCGCGGTGGAGCCGCATATCGAGGATCCGAACGCCTCCACCATCTTCGCCGAATATCCCAAGCTCCTGAAGGACAAGACGCTGATCCATCTGATCTGCGACACGCTGAGGCTGGTCGTGGTCTCCTCGGGCACGCTCGATCCCCATGCGGTCGAGGAGGTGATGGACAATAATCTCAAGACCCATCATCACGACGCGATCCGCCCGGCCGAGATGCTGCAAAGCCTCGCCGACGCGTTGCCCGCGCTCGGCATCGTCGCCGCCGTGCTGGGCGTGGTGAAGACGATGGCCTCGATCGACAAGCCGCCGGCGATCCTGGGCGCGATGATCGGCTCGGCGCTGGTCGGCACCTTCCTCGGCGTGCTGCTCGCCTACGGCATCGTCAATCCCTTCGCCTCGCGCTGCAAGCAGGTGGTGGAGGGGGACGCCGCCATTTATCATGTCGCCAAGCAGATCATCATCGCCTCGCTCCACGGCCATCCCCTGCCGCTGGTGATCGAGGCGGCGCGCTCCTCGATCAGCCACACGAATCAGCCGGCCTTCGCCGACGTGTTCGACGGCATGCGCGGACGCTGACATGGCGAGCGCCGCCCCCCGGCGCGGACGGAACGAGCCCGATCCGCCCAAGATCGTCATCGTCAAGAAGGTCATCGCCGACGGGCATGGCGGCCATCATGGCGGCCAGTGGAAGGTCGCCTACGCCGATTTCGTGACGGCGATGATGGCCTTCTTCCTGCTGCTCTGGATTCTGGGCGCGACCACCGAGAAGCAGCGCAAGGGCATCGCCGACTATTTCTCCCCCACCCTCGTCGAGATGCGCGAGAAGTCGGCGGGCGCGAAGGGCGCGTTCGGCGGCGACAGCATCATCTCCAAGGACAACTACGCCCACCGCGCCGCGCAGACCGGCACCAAGAGCATCACCATTCCCAAGGACGCGACCGGCGGCGCCAAGGAGGGCGCGGCCGCGATCCGCTCGCGCGATCGCGTGCGCTTCCAGACGCTTCGCAAGAAGATCGAGCAGAAAATGGCGGCGCGCAAGGATCTGCACGGCCTCGCCCCCCATGTCCGCTTCACCGAAACGCCCGAGGGGCTGCGCATCGATATCGTCGACGGCGCGGATTTCTCGATGTTCAACCTGGGCTCAAACATGCTGGTGCCGCGCGCCTCCGATCTGATCGGCGAGGTCGCCTCGGTGGTGGCGCAGGTGCCCAACGGCGTGATCGTGCGCGGCCACACCGATTCGCTGCCCTATGCGGCGGGGCGCGAGGTCAACAACTGGACCCTCTCCTCCGCCCGCGCCGAGGCGACCCGCAAGCGGCTGGCCGACGGCGGCGTCGCGGCCGATCGCTTCGTCCGCATCGAAGGCGTCGCCGATCGCGAGCCCTATAATCCCGGTAACCGCTACGATCCGCGCAACCGCCGCATGTCGATCACATTGGCCTGGACGGCGGGCGGCGCGGACAGCGCGGAGATCGAGGCGATGCAGGCCTCCGTCGCCGGCAAATCGGCCGCCGGCGACGGCGGCGACGGAACGAGGCCGTTCGACCCCCGTTGATCCCGCTCCACGTCACGGGAGCGATCCATGGGAAAATATGCCGGCCGCAACAAGGAAGGCCATCACCGCATCGAGGATGACGATCCGAAGTCGGTTCGCGTGCTCAAGGAGGAGCATCACGCCTTCCGCGAGCTGTTCGACAAGGCGGCGGAAACCGAAGGCAAGGCGCTCCTCCCGCTCGCCCGCGAAATCTGCCTGCGGCTCACCGTCCATATGACGATCGAGGAGGAGCTCTTCTATCCCGCCGCCAAACAGGTGGGCGACGCCGACGAGGTGGACGAGGGCATCGTCGAGCATGGCGCGGCCAAGGATCTGATCGCCGAGATCGAGCAGCTCGACGGCGACGAGGAGCTGTTCCCCTCCAAGGTCCATGTGCTCGGCGAGCAGACCATGCACCATGTCGACGAGGAGGATGAGGAGCTGTTCGAGGAGGTGAAGAAGGCCAAATCCGGCAAGGTCGATTTCGACGAGCTTGGCGACAAGCTCTGCGCCCGCCGCCAGGAGCTCTACGACGAGATCGCCCGGACCGGCGAAACCGGCCCCACCCACGAAGCCCAGGTGGAGGAGGTGCCGAGCGTCAAGTGAGCCGGGCGGCCGCCCTCACCCCAGCGCCTTGACGATCTCCTCGACCATTTTCTTGGCGTCGGCCAAGAGCATCATGGTGTTGTCGCGGTAGAAGAGCTCGTTGTCGACGCCGGCATAGCCCACGCCGCCCATCGATCGCTTCACGAACAGCACCGTCTTGGCCTTCTCCACGTCGAGCACCGGCATGCCGTAGATGGGCGAGGATTTGTCCGTCTTGGCGGCCGGGTTGGTCACGTCGTTGGCGCCGATCACGAAGGCCACGTCGGTCTGCGCGAACTCGCCGTTGATGTCCTCCAGCTCGAACACCTCGTCATAGGGCACGTTAGCCTCGGCGAGCAGCACGTTCATATGCCCCGGCATCCGGCCCGCGACCGGGTGGATGGCGTATTTGACGCGCACGCCTTCCTTCTTGAGCTGGTCCGCCATCTCGCGCAGCGCGTGCTGGGCCTGCGCCACCGCCATGCCGTAGCCCGGCACGATGATGACCTGCTCGGCTTGCGACATGAGGAAAGCGGCGTCCTCGGCCGATCCGCGCTTCCACGGCTTGTCGATCGCCGCGCCGCCCGCGCCGCCCGCGTCCGTCGCCGCGCCGAAGCCGCCGGCGATGACGCTCAGGAAGCTGCGGTTCATGGCGCGGCACATGATGTAGCTCAGGATCGCGCCCGAGGAGCCCACCAGCGCGCCGGTGATGATCATCGCGGTGTTGTGCAGCGTGAAGCCCATCGCGGCCGCCGCCCAGCCCGAATAGCTGTTCAGCATCGAGATCACGACCGGCATGTCCGCGCCGCCGATCGGCACGATCAGCAGGAAGCCGATCGCGAAGGAAAGCGCGGTGATGGCGGCGATGACGGGCAGCGCGTCGTCGGTCACGAAATAAGCGATCAGCGCGATGATCAGCGCCAGCACGCCGAAATTGATGACATGGCGGCCGGGCAGCAGGATCGGTTTGCCGCTCATATTGCCGTTCAGCTTGAGGAAGGCGATCACCGAGCCGGAAAAGGTGATCGCGCCGATCGCGATGCCCAGCCCCATCTCGACCCGGCTGACCTGGTGGATATGGCCGGTCGCGAGATCGAGGATGCCGAAGGCGGCGGGGTTGGAGTAGGCGGCGATCCCCACCAGCACGGCGGCGAGGCCGACGAGGCTGTGGAAGGCGGCGACGAGCTGCGGCATCGCCGTCATCTGGATGCGTTTGGCGATGGCGAGGCCGATCGCCGCGCCGATCGCGATGGCGACCAGGATCTGAAAAAATAGCCCCCAGTCATAATCCATGCCGTCCGCAGGCGTCTGTCCCGGCATCAGAGGCTCAAACGGAAAATGGACGACCAGCGTGGTGATGATCGCCAGCGCCATGCCCGCCATGCCGAAGCGGTTGCCCCGCCGCGAGCTTTCCGGGCTCGAAAGCCCGCGCAGCGCGAGGATGAAGCACACCCCCGCGATCAGATAGATCAGCGCCACCCAAGGGTTCACCGATGCCGCGTGTCCCATCCCGCTCCCCAATCCGTCATGCCAGCGAAGGCTGGCATCTCCCCGTTGCTCGCGCGCAGCTTGATCGCACGAGACCCCAGCTTACGCTGGGGTGACGAAATCACTTACGTCCGGCGGCCGGCCGTTCCTTCTTCTTGTACATCGCCAGCATCCGCTCGGTGACGGCGAAGCCGCCGAAGATGTTGACGCTGGCCAGCACCACCGCCGCGAGACCCAGCCATTTGGACGTCGCCGATCCCGCCGCCGCGCCCGCGATCAGCGCGCCCACCACGATCACCGAGGAGATCGCGTTGGTGACGGCCATCAGCGGCGTATGCAGCGCCGGCGTCACCGACCAGACGACATAATAGCCGACGAAGATCGACAGCACGAAAATCGACAGGATCGAGATGAAGTCCATCAGACGGCTCCGGCTCTATGATCCTCCCCATGCAGAGCATGGGGAGGGGGACCGCCCGAAGGGCGGTGGAGGGGCAATGCGGCTTCGGCCCGCGCGACGATGCCGCCAACGACTGCACCAAGATCGCTCAGCACGGCGCGGGCCGGGATTCGCATCACCTCGAAGCGACGTTCCGCGAACCAGCGATCGCGCTCCGCGTCATGCCGGGGGCGATCGCCGCGATCATGCGCTTCGCCGTCGATTTCGACGACCAGCCGCGCTTCGTGACAGAAGAAATCCGCCACATAAAGGCCGGCCGGGTGCTGTCGACGGAACTTCAGGCCGCCCGGACGGCCGCGCAATGCCCGCCACAAGAGCGCTTCCGGCAACGACATCGCACCGCGCAGGCGGCGCGCCCGTTTGATCGTGGCCGCCGGCCCTTGCAGCATTCACATCCTCCCCTGCAAGGGGAGGTGGCGCGCGCCAGCGCGACGGAGGGGTATCGACGCCCGAAAGGGAGCGCCCCGCCCGCACCGGACATACCCCTCCACCACGCCTTCGGCGCGGTTCCCCTCCCCTTTCAGGGGAGGATTCACGACAGCAACCTCGCGTTCACGACCTTGCCGCCCCGGGTCAGCCGGATGGCTTCGGCGATCTCGTCGCCTTCGGGAAGGACGGGCTTGCCCGCCTCCTTGTCCCAGAAGGCGGAGAGGAAATTATAGAGATTGCGCGCGAACAGCGCCGATGTGTCCGCCGCCAGACGGCTCGGCACATTGCGGTGGCCGACGATCTTGACGCCGTGGCGCTCCACCACCTCGCCCGCCACCGCGCCCTCGACATTGCCGCCCTGCTCGACGGCCAGATCGACGATCACCGAGCCCGGCCGCATCGTCGCCACCTGCGCGTCCGTGATCAGGCGCGGCGCGGGGCGGCCGGGGATCAGCGCGGTGGTGATGACGATATCCTGCTTGGCGATATGGCCGGAAACCAGCTCGGCCTGCGCCTTCTGATATTCATCGGACATCTCGGTCGCGTAGCCGCCCGAGCCTTCGCCCTCGATGCCGGCGACATTCTCCACGAAGATCGGCTTCGCGCCCAGGGACAGGATCTGCTCCTTGGTCGCCGATCGCACGTCCGTCGCCGAAACCTGCGCGCCGAGCCTGCGCGCCGTCGCGATCGCCTGCAGGCCCGCCACGCCCACGCCCATCACGAACAGGCGCGCGGCCGACACGGTGCCGGCGGCCGTCATCATCATCGGGAAGGCGCGGCCATATTCGGCCGCCGCGTCCAGCACCGCCTTGTAGCCGGAAAGGTTGGATTGGGAGGAGAGGATATCCATCGATTGCGCGCGGGTGATGCGCGGCATGAACTCCATCGCCAGCGCCTCCAGCCCGGCGGCCGCATAGGCGTCGATCCGCGCGCGCTCGCCGAAGGGGTTCAGGCCCGCCACCAGCCATGCGCCGGGCTTCGCGCCCGCGATCGTGGCCGGATCGGGCCCCTGCACGCCCAGCAATATGTCCGCGCCCGCGATCGTGGCGGCGCGATCGGCCACCGTCGCCCCGGCTTGCGCGAAAGCATCGTCGGAGATCGAGGCGTCCGCGCCCGCGCCCGCCTCCACGGCCATCTCCGCGCCGAGCGCCGCGAACTTCTTGGCCGTTTCGGGCGTGGCGGCGACGCGACGCTCTCCCGGGGCCGTTTCCTTGAGAACGGCGATCCTGATCGGCACGCGCCTAGCCGGCGATCAGGAACATGATGAAGATCGCGGCCAGCAGGCAGACGACCGCCCCCCATTTGAACAGCCTGGTAAAGCTGGCATAAGTCCGTTCATGGGGCTGCATCTCGAAACCCGAACCTTCAGCCATCGCTTCCTCGCTTGTTTGTCCGGCGAAGGTTCTAACCGGCCCGGCGCGCGCATCAAGTCAAAAGCTGTGATAGGTCACTTAAGCCCATCTTTACCCGAGCGAGGCTAACCATGTTGCGTTTCCGAGGAAGTGGGATGCCGCGCGAGACGATACGAACCCTCTTGCTGGTCGACGGCGACAGCGGCGAGCGCCGGCTCGTTTCCGCCGTCGCCGCGCGCGCCGGCTGGCGCACCTTGCTCGCCGACAGCACCGAGGACGCCGAGGCGCTGCTCGAGGGCGCGCCCGCCACGGCGAGCGTCGAGGCGCTGATCGTCGATGACGGCGCGACCGATGATCTGATCGACTGCGCCCGCAAGCTGCGCGCCGCGCATCCCGAAAAAGCGATCTACATCCTCTCCGCGCTGGAAGGCCTCGCCGCCGCGGTCGAGGCGATGCGCGCGGGCGCGACCGATTATCTGGTGAAGCCGATCGCGCCCGATCGCCTGCTCGCCGCGCTGGACGCCGCCGCCAACCGCCAGGCGATCGAGGGCGAGCTGCGCCCGATGGCCGAGAAATTGTGGCAGCCGCTGCCGTTCGAGGAGATCGTCGGCTCCGCGCCGGTGTTCCGCGCCGCGCTGGCGTCCGCCGCCAAGGCGGCGCGCGCGCGGGTGCCGGTGCTGATCGAAGGCGAGCCCGGCAGCGGCAAGGAGATGATCGCCGAGGCGATCCACGCCGCCTCCTCGCGCGCCAGGCGGCCGCTGGTGGTGGTCGATTGCTCGGTGGTGCCCGCCAACGTCATCGATTCCGATCTGTTCGGGCATGAGCGCGGCGCCTTCGCCGGCGCGTTCGAGCGCAAGCCCGGCCGCCTCGCCGAAGCCGACGGCGGCACCTTGCTGCTGGACGAGGTGCACGCGCTGCCGCTCGATACCCAGGCGCGGCTGGTGGCGGCGCTGGAGACGGGGCGCATCTGGCCGCTTGGCGCGCGCGGTTGCCGCGAGATCGACGTGCGCGTGATCGCCGCCTCCTCCGAGCCGCTCGCCGGCGAGATCGCCGCCGGGCGTTTCCGCGAGGATCTGATGTACCGGCTCGCCACCGTGCAGGTGCCGGTGCCCCCCTTGCGCGATCGCATCGGCGATCTGCCCGCGCTCGCCCGCCATCTGCTCGCCCGCATCGCCCTCCAGCCGGGCCTGCGCGAGCTCGACATCACCGACGAGGCGATCGCGCTGCTGATGGCCTATGACTGGCCGGGCAATGTCCGCCAGCTCCAGAACGCGCTGTTCCGCGCCGCCGTGCTGTGCGACGGCGATCAGCTCACCACCGCCGATTTCCCGCAGATCGCGCAGGAGAGCTTCACCCGCCGCCGCAATCCGCGCGGGTCCGCCCCCGCGCCGCGCCTCGCCGGGCAGGCGGCGGGCGTGATGCTCTACACCGCCGACGGCCATCTGCGCCCGCTCGACGAGATCGAGGCCGATCTCATCCGCCTCGCCATCGGCCATTATCGCGGCCGCATGAGCGAAGTCGCCCGCCGCCTCGGCATCGGCCGCTCCACCCTCTACCGCAAGCTCGGCGATCTGGGGATCGACACGGCGGCGTGAGAGCTGCGTGCATTTGATCGGAATCGTTACCGTTCGCCCTGAGGAGTCATTGAGCTTGTCGAAATGGCGTCTCGAAGGGCTGGCGGCGAGATGCCCTTCGAGACGGTGCTTCGGCTCCGCTCAGCCCCCCTCAGGGCGAACGGTTCAGATTTGACGCACGCCCCGCTCTGAACTCCCCAAAAGCCCTCTCCCCGCTGGGGAGAGGGAGAAATGCGCAAACCTAAAACCCCTCCGGCAATTCCGCCGGGCCGATCAGTTCCTCGTGGCGGGCGATGGCGTAGCGGTCGGTCATGCCGGCGATGAAATCGGCGATGTGGCGGGTGCGGCCGGGTTCCTCCGGGGGGAGCGCCGCGCGCCAGTCGGGCGGAAGGCGCGCCGGATCATCGGCATAGGCGGCGAAGAGGCGGGCGAGCAGGCGCTGCGCCGCCCCCGCAACCGCGCGCTGCGGCGGGCTGTGATAGAGGTTGGCGTACATGAAACGCTTGAGCGCCCGCTCGTCGGCCGCCATCGCATCCGAAAAGCCGACCAGCGGCCGCCCCGCCGCGCGCACCTCCTCGACGCTTCCCACCCCGCTCTCGGCCAGGCGGCGGCGGCTTTCGGCGATCACGTCGTTCACCATCGCGCCGATCTGATCGCGCACCAGTTCGCCGCGCAGCCGATCGGGCGGAAAACCCGGATGGCGATCGACCACGCCCCGCCAGCAGCGCTCGACCAGCGGGGCCGCGCACAGCGCCTCGATATCGAGCAGCCCGGCGCGCACGCCGTCGTCGATATCGTGATTGTCGTAGGCGATGTCGTCGGCGATGGCGGCGACCTGCGCCTCCAGGCTGGGCCAACTCGCCAGTTCCAGCGGGAACCCGGCGTCCGCCTCGGCCAAGGCCCAGGGCGGATCGGCGACCGGCCCGTTATGCTTGGCCAGCCCCTCCAGCGTCTCCCAGCCGAGATTGAGCCCGTCCCAGCGCGGATAGGGCTGCTCGAGCCGGGTCAGCACGCGCAAGGTGTGGGCGTTGTGATCGAAACCGCCGGCGGGCGCGGTGGCCTGGCGCAGCGCATCCTCGCCGGCATGGCCGAAGGGGGGGTGGCCGATATCGTGGGCGAGGCACAGCGCCTCCGTCAGATCCTCGTTCAGCCCCAGCGCGCGGGCGATGGTGCGGCCGATCTGGGCGACTTCGAGGCTGTGGGTCAGGCGCACCCGGAAATGATCGCCGTCGGGCGCGACGAACACCTGCGTCTTGTGCCGCAGTCGCCGGAAGGCGATCGAGTGGATGATCCGGTCGCGATCGCGCTGGAAGGCGTCGCGGGGGCCGCGCGTCGCCCCGCCGGGCTCGGCGTGCAGCCGCCCCCGGCTCCGCGCCGGATCGGCCGCATAGGGCGCGGCTGCGCTCATTTGCCGGTGTCGATCTTCTCGATCTTCTGCCCCTTGTCGCTCTTGAAGATGAAGCCGGAGAGGCCCTTGCCCGCCATCTTGTTGACGAAGGCCTGCGCCTCGTCCTCGTCCTTGAACGGGCCGACCAGCAGGCGGTTGGTGTGGCGCAGCGGCGTGGTGGAGGGATGGCGCCCCTTCATCAGCTCGGGCGCTTTCTTGGCCACCTTGCTCCACGCCTTGTCGAGATCGTCCTTGTTCGCCCCGCCCGCGACCTGGACATAGACGCGGGACGGCGCCTTCTCCTCATGCTTCTTTTTCGAGGAGGAGGATTTCTTCTCGCTCTCCTTCGGCTTCGAAGCCTTGTCCTCCTTCGCGCTCGCGGAGTCGCCCTCCTCACCCTTGCGGGATTTCGCGGAGCGGCGGCCGGTCGTCTTTTCCTCTCCGGCCTTCTTCGAGGGCGCCTCGGCCTTCTTGTCCGCCTCCTCGCGGGTCCGTTTCGCGGTTTTTTCCTCCTCGGCGGGCGCGGTCTTGTCCTCCTCGGCCCTGGTGGAGCGCCTCGCGGCGTGAACCACCGGAGTCCCGACCTCACGCGTCGCCGTCCGCGTCTTCGGCGCGTGAGGGAGATCATAATGGCCGGTCGCCGATGCCGTGGGCAGCTCGACGCCCGCTCCCGCCGCCGAGGCGATCCGGGTCGGCTCGGGCGCGGGCTTCGCCGGTTGCGGAGCCGGAGCAGGCGCGGCCTCATCATAGCGCGAGGCGATCTTCACCGCCGGATTGGGCGTCAATGCGGCCGTCGCCGTCGGCCGGGCGGGAGCCGGAGCTTCGGCCGCCGGAGCAGGCCGGCGGATCACCCGCACCGGGATTCGGTAAGGCTGGCCGAGCGCGAAGATCGCCTCGCGCGAGGCGATCGGGCCGAGCGGACGGTTGGGATCGATCGCGGCGGTGCGGGTGGGCTCGGGCTGCGGCGCGGGCTGAACCTGCCGGGGTTGCGGCTCGGGCTGGGCCTGCCGGGGCTGCGGCTCGGGCTGCGTCGTCGCCACGCGCCGCTCGCCGCGAACCGGGCGGGACGAAGCGCGCGCCGCCTTGGCCTCGCCCTCGCCTCGCGGCGCGAGATCGCTCGCCTCCGGCTTCGCCGCCTCGGCAGCGGCGGTGCGCTGGGAAGGCAGCGGCTCGTAGGTCGGCGTCGGGCCGATATTGGCGAGCTGGCTCGGCGTGTATCCGCGCCCGTTCTCCGGCATCTCGCCGAAATGCACCGCGCGCGCCTTCTGCGCGGGCGTGAGCGAGGCGAGCCGCACCAGGAAGGGCTGGAGCAGCGCCGCCTGCTGCGGCAGCATCACCTGCGTGATCTTGTGCGCGCCGGCCGCGTCCCCCGTCATCGCCAGCACGAAGGTCTGCGCGCGCCAGGCGGCGATGTCGCGCTTGCGGATCAGCGGATCGAGCGCCGCCAGCGCGGCGGTGCGATCGCCCGAGATGCCGAGCGACAGGGCCAGCCGCCGCCGCGCCGTATCGTCATCGGGATCATGGGCGAGCGCCAGCGCATAATCGCGCTGCGCCTTGCGCGGTTCGCCCGAAAGATCATAGGCGAGCCCGCGATCGTCGGCGAGATCGGCGTCCGGCACGCCCAGCCGCCGCGCCTCGGCGAACTGGCCGAGCGCCTCCTGCGGCCGTTCGAGCTGGACGAGCGCGGAGCCGAGCCCGGCCTTGGCCTTGCCGTTGCGCGGCTCGATGCCCGCCGCGCGGCCGAAGAAGCCGACCGCCGCGTTGGGATCGCCCAGCGCCAGCGCATTGTCTCCGGCGGTGAGCAGCGCGTCGATGTCGTTGGGCTCCGCGGCGAGCGTGCGGAGCGCGCGGGCGAGCTTCTCGGCCGGATCGTCGGCGGAGGGGATGTGCTCCACCACCGCGCCCTTGGGATAGGTCACGGCCAGCGCGGCCGGAGCGGTCGCGAGCAGCAGAATAGCGAGCGGAAGCCGGCGCGGAACGCCGGAGAAAGAAGGAGTCGGCATGTCCCGTGCATGTGGCCGCTCCGGCGGCGCGGAGCAAGGCCCGCGCGCCGGACGCCCCCGTCGCCGCGCCAGCCCGACTTATGGTTAACGATTTCTTTACCTTTCGGGCCGACATTGCCGGTCCAAAACAGAAGATGCGGGAGGAGCACCTATGATCGCGGCTGGCCTGAACCGACGCCGCGCCGCGCTGCTCGCGGCCCTGGGCGCGCTCGCCTCGTGCAGCCATCGCGCCCCTCCCCCCGCCGCCGTCGCCGAAGCTCCCGCGCCCGCGCCGCCGCGCCCGGCCATGCCGGCGCTGCTCGCCGGCATCGATGCGCCGCCCCACGCGGCGGACGGCGGCTATGACACGATCAACCACGGCATCGGCCCGGAGCAGACCGCCTGGCATGTCCGCGCCGCGCTGAACGTCGCCGCCATCTCCTGCCGCGGCGCGAACGGCTCCGCCATCACCGACGCCTACAATCATATGCTCAAGGCCGACGCCGCGCCGCTCGGCAAGGCCAACGACGCGGTGAAGGGCCTGTACCGCGCCCGCTACGGCGCGGACTGGCAGGCCGCGCATGACGCCTATATGACGCGGCTCTACAATTATTTCGCGCTGCCCTCGGCCAAGGCCGGTTTCTGCGCCGCGGCCGCCGAGGTGGCGCCGCAAGCCGCGGCGGTCGCGCCCGGCGACTTCGTGACCTTCGCGCAAGGGGTCCTGCCCAGGCTCGATGCGCCGATCCTCGCCCTCTATCGCGAGGTCGACGCCTACCGCCTCGCCGCCGCCGACTGGGATCGCCGCTACGGCCCCGATGCGCCGGCCCGCACCGAGCTCGCCGCCGCCGCGCCCGCGCGGAAACCCGCGCCCCGCCTCGCCTACGCCGATATGGGCAGCCTCCTGATGTGGCAGCCGAACGAGGCGCTGGCGATGCGCTGAGCCCGAACCGCCCTACAGCCCCGCGCCCTTAGGGCATGTAGCGCTCAATCTGACACGTTCGTGCTGAGGAGCCGCTGAGCGAAGTCGAAGTGGCGTCTCGAAGCACCCTTCGAGACGGGGCCCTTCGACGCCGCCTGCGGCGTCGCTCAGGACAGGCTTCGACAAGCCTGTCCTGAGCTTGTCGAAGGGCTCAGCCCCTCCTCAGGGCGAGCGGATAAGTGGTTGGATTTGGGGCTCGACGCTCTATTGCTCCTCGATCGTTCTGATCAGCGTCTCGGTGAAGGCGGGGATATCGTCGGGCTTGCGGCTGGTGATGAGCAGGCCGTCCACCTCCACCTCCTTGTCGACCACATGGGCGCCGGCGTTCTTCAGGTCGGTGCGGACCGAGGGCCAGCTCGTCACGGTGCGGCCGTCGATCACGTCCGCCTCGGCCAGCAGCCAGGGGCCGTGGCAGATCGCCGCCACCGGCTTCTCGGCGGCGAAGAAATCCCGGACGATCCGCAGCGCCTCCTGCTCGGTCCGCATCCGATCCGGATTGGCGACGCCGCCGGGGATGACGAGCGCGTCATAGTCCTGCACCCGCACGTCGCCGAGCGTCATGTCCGGCGTGATCGTCTCGCCCTTGTCGTGATGTTTCATGCCCTGGATCGGCTTCGTCCCGATCGAGGCGAGCGTCACCGTCGCCCCCGCGTCCAGCAGGCTTTCGCGCGGCTTGAACAGCTCCGATTGCTCGAAGCCGTCGGTGGCGATGATGAGGATTCTGGCTTGATCGATCGCGGGCATGGCGTCTCTCCTGGGGTACGGCGGCGTCAACGGACCGGCGGCCGCAGCCGTTCCGGGAACGATCGCTCGGCGGGCCGCGTTGGCGTGGCGCTTCGCCGATGGATGTTCCGCGCCCCATGTCCGCTCGCCGCCTGCACTATGTCGACGACAGCGAGCCCGGCATCACCCGGCGGAAGCAAGGCCGCGCCTGGGCCTATTACGACGCCGATGGGCAGCGCATCGCCGATCGCGAGGAGATCGACCGGCTGAACGCGATCGGCATGCCGCCGGCCTACCGGGATTGCTGGTTCTGCCCCTCGCCGGACGGGCACCTCCAGGCGATCGGCTATGACGACAAGGGCCGCAAGCAATATCGCTACCACGCCGCGTTCCGCGCCGCGCAGGAGGCCGAGAAATATGCCGGATGCGCCGATTTCGGCCGGCTGCTGCCGCGCATCCGCAAGCAGGTGGAACGCGATCTCGCGCGGCCCGGCGTCCACAAGGAAACCGCGGTCGCCGCCGTGGTGCGGCTGCTCGATCTCGGCCATGTCCGCGTCGGCAACGACGCCTATGCGCGCGAGAACAAGAGCTTCGGCGCGACCACGCTGCGCGATCGCCACGCCCGCGCCGGCAACGGCAAGCTCCGCCTCTGCTATCGCGGCAAATCGGGCAAGATGCAGGAAATGACGATCGCCGACCGGCGGCTGGCGGCGGTGGTGAAGCGTTGCCAGGATTTGCCCGGTCAGCGGCTGTTCCAGTATCTCGACGAGGCGGGCGAGCGGCATCACGTCACCTCCACCGACGTCAATGAGTATCTGCGCGAGGCGGCGCACGCGGACGTGACCGCCAAGCATTTCCGCACCTGGGGGGCGAGCGTGATCGCCTATCGGGCGATCGTCGAGGCGGGCGGGAAAGGCATCAGCCTCAAGACGATGCTGGAGCCGGTGGCGGCCGCGCTCGGCAACACGCCCGCCATCAGCCGCAAGAGCTATGTCCACCCCGCGCTGATCGAGCTTGCCAAGGCGGGGGGCTTGCGGGGAGAAGGGCGGGTGCGGCTGCCGCGCGCCACGCGCCGGTTGTCGCCCGCCGAACGGGGGCTGATCGCCTTCCTCGACGCTCTCGACGCCAAGGGACCACGCGCCGCCTGATGCCGAACAGTTCGATCGCCGCCGCCGCAGGCAATCTCGCCGCCGCTCCGCACCATCACCGCCTCTCCGGCCCCGCGCTCGCCACGCAGGCGCACATGCTGGCCGGGGAGACGAAGCTGTGGCTCGCCGACAACTGGATGCGCATCCTGATCGCGGGCGCGATCGGGCTGGCGCTGGTCGCCGTCTTCATCGGCGTGAAGAAGCTCGGCGAGCGGCTCTGCCCCGAAGGCGAGGCGGCGGTGGACTGGCGCACGATCATCGGCCGCGTCGCCCACAAGACGATGCTGTGGTTCATCGTCATGCTCGCCGCCAAGCTGGTCGACAATTATGCCGAGACGCCGCCGCAGCTCGATCATGTGGTCGGCTTCTTCTTCACCATCGCGCTCACATTCCAGGCGGCGATCTGGGTGCGCGAGGTGGTGCTGGGCTTCGTCGAATATCGCGCGGAGCTCACCGATCAGGATCATTCCGCGCTGGGATCGGCGCTCGGCATCATCCGCTTCCTCGTCACCTTCACCCTGTTCGCGATCGCGCTGGTGCTGGTGCTGGACAATGTCGGCGTCAACGTCACCGGGCTGGTCGCCGGCCTCGGCATCGGCGGCATCGCCATCGGCTTCGCGGCGCAGGGCATCTTCAAGGATCTGTTCGCGGCGCTGGCGATCATCTTCGACAAGCCCTTCCGCAAGGGCGATTCGGTCAAGTGGAACGGGGTTTCGGGCACGGTCGAGCGGATCGGCCTCAAGACCACGCGCATCCGCGCCACCACCGGCGAGCTGATGATCGTCGGCAACGCCAACCTGCTCGACAAGGAGCTGTTCAACTTCGCCCGGCTCGATCGGCGGCGCATGGTGCTGGCGATCCGCGTCTCCTATTCGACGCCGGACGACGTGTGCGCCCGCGTCCCCGCTTTGCTGCGGGAGATCACCGAAGGCGTGCCCCGATGCGAGGTGGTGCGGGTGGGGCTGGTGACGCTCGCCGAATCGAGCCTCGATTTCGAGCTTCAGTTCGATGTCATGTCCGCCAACTACAACGAGGTGTTCGACGCGCGCAGCGCGGTGTGCCTCGCGATCCTGCGGCGCTTCAACGAACTCGATATCGAATTCGCCTTCCCCACCCACAAGACGATTCCCGCCGGCCCGGACGGCAAGGCCCTGAAGCCGCCCAAGGCCGAGCCGAAACCGGCCGAGGCCAGGCCCGAGCCGAAACAGCCCGCGGCCGAAAACCTCCCCCCGCCCGCTCCTCCCCCCGCCGAAAGGCCCGGCGAGGAAAGGCCCCCGCACGACAGCAGCAGCGAGACGGCGCCTTAGGTTTAGAGGGTTGAATCCGCCTCACCCGTCCGTGTCGAGCGAAGTCGAGACACCGCTTCGCGCGGATTCGAGAAGCCTCGGCTAAGCCCCTCGACTACGCTCGGGGCGAACGGTTCTGATTTACGATTGCCGCCTAATCGGTCCTACCCCCACAATTTCGCGCCGGCGTTGAGCATCTTGCCGGCCTCGAAGGCGAAGCCGTCCGGCCGGTCGCGGGCGAGGAGGAGGGGGCCGTCGAGGTCCACCCAGTCGGCGTCCTGCGCGGCGAGGAAGGCGGGGGCGACGCCCAGCGAGGTGGAGAGCATGCAGCCCTGCATCACCTTCAGCCCCGCCGCCTTCGCCTCCCGGATCAGCACCAGCGCCTCGGTGAGCCCGCCGGCCTTGTCCAGCTTGACGTTGATCGCATCGAAGCGGCCGATCACCTTCGGAAGGTCGGCGCGATCCTGGCAGCTTTCGTCGGCGCAGATCGGGATCGGCGAATGCACCCCCTCCAGCCGATGCTCCTCGCCGGCCTTGACCGGCTGCTCGATCAACTCGACGCGGTAGGGGACGAGCGCGGCGGCCTCGGCCGCGATGTCCCGGTCCGTCCAGGCCTCGTTGGCGTCCACCGTCAGCCGCGCGTCGGGCGCGCCGCGCCGCACCGCCTCGACCCGGCCGATATCGTCGCCGTCGCCCGCCAGCTTGAGCTTGAGCAGCGGATGCCGCCGCCCGGCCGCCGCGCGCGCATCCTCCTCCATCTTCGCGGGATCGCCGACCGAGATGGTGTAGGCGGTGACGAGCGGCCGGGGCTCGGCGAGCCCCGCCAGCCGCCACACCGGCATTCCCGATCGGCGCGCGTCCAGATCCCACAGCGCGGCGTCGAGCGCGTTGCGCGCCGCCCCGCGCGGCAGCAATGTCCGCAATTCGTCCCGTCCCGCGCCGCCCGCGATCGCGTCCGCCATGTCGAGCAGCTGGCGCTGCACGCTCTCGGCCGTCTCGCCATGATAATAGATCGGCGTCGCCTCGCCGCGCCCGCGCGCGCCCGGCACCGAAACCGTGGCGACCACCACGTCCACATGCGTCTTGGCGCCGCGCGAGATCACGAACCTGCCCGCCACCGGCCAGCGTTCCACGCGCGCGGCGAGCCTGGGTGCTTCCGTCATTCCCTGTCCTCAGGTCACGCTGCTCGGATCGGCGACGCCGACCACAGGCACGGTGCGCGGCCCCTTCGCGGGCCAGAGCGGCTTCGGCAGGATGCGCGCCGCGCGATCGAAGGCGGCGCGCACGTCCTCGCGCTTGAGCAGCCGCGCCCACATCGCCCGCAGCGGCGAAGGAATGTGGGCGTACACCACCTCGCCCGGCTGGAACTGGTCGGCCAGCCGATCGGCCCCCTCGCGCGTGCCGAGCGCGGCGACGGCGATCGCCGCCGCCTCGTCGTCCCGCCCGGCGCAGAGCAGTCCTTCCACCGCCGCCGCCTGATTGTCCCCCGCCGACGTCTTGAGCCGGTCTCCCGCCGCCTTCGCCTCACCGGCTCGCTTCAGCCCGGCGAGCGCGCAGACCTCGTTGCGCTTCAGCCATCCCTCTCCATAAGCGGAAAGGGCGGCCGCCGCCGGCTGGGCGAGGCCCATGCGCGCGACCTTCAGCTCCTCCTCGTACAGCCCGGCGTCGTGGAGCTGCTCGGCGAGCGCGATCAGCGAGACGGCCGCCTGCGGCGCGCTTCGGAAATCGAGCGCGGCGAGCTTGCGGAGCAGCGCGAGCGCGCCCTGCCGATCCCCCGCCGCCGCCATCGCCTGCGCGTGGAACAGCACGGCCGAAACCTGATCGTCGCCCATGCCGGGCCTGATCGCGATGCCGTCGGTGGTGCTCGCGACATCCTCGGGGTGGCCGAGCAGCAGGAAGGCGTATGCCGCTTCGCGCACATGATGCGGATTTTCGGGATCGTCCGCGTAAGCGGCGAGCGCGGAGCGGGCGAAGGCGTCGATCGCGGTTCCGCTCTCCGGCCCCATCCGCTTCTCGATCTCCGGCCAGAGCGGCTGGTAGCGGCGCTCGATCGCCATTTCCCAGAGCAGGCCGGGGTTCGTCACCCGCGCCAGCATCCGCCGCGCGTCCACGATCGCCTGGCGATCGAGCAACGCGCCGACGGCGTCGGAGGCGAGTCCCTGGGCGAGATCGGGTTCGTCGGCGGGGTTCCACTCGGCCTCGGCCAGCGCCAGCGCGACGCGATCGCGACGTGCAGTGTCATGCGCGACGGTCAGCTTCTGGGCGAGGCTCCGCCACAACAGCCCCGGCATGAACTTGAGCGCGGGCGAGCGCGCGTCGGCCAGCGCGCCGAGCCGGTCCGCGGCCTCGGCGTAACGGCCCTGATCGGTATCGACGAAGACATGATAGGCGCGGACCAGCGGATTGTCGGGCACGGTGCGGTCCAGCTCGGCAAGCACCGCCGGCACCTCCTTGCCCCGGCCTTCCGCGGCGAGGCACGGCATGCGGAGCAACTGGGCGTTGTCGCGCACCTTGTCTCCCGGTTGGGCCGGCAACGCGACCAGCGGATCGAGCAGGGACAGCACGCCCTTGCAATCGCCTTCCCGCGCGCGCTTCAGCGCCGCCTGGAGCACGGAGGCCGGGCTGGTGGTCGCGCGCGGCGCGGGATTGCGGGGCACGACCGCGCCCGCCCCGCCCGACGCGATCGCCAGCAGCGCCGCCGCGACAACGCCCGCGCGCCGTTCAGCCGCCATGGCTGGTGATCCACTCCTCCACCACGGGCGCGATCACCTCGCGCCAGCGGCGGCCGTTGAAGATGCCGTAATGGCCCACCCCGCGCGCGAGGAAATAGCTCTTGTCCTCATCGGGCAGGGCGGTCGCCAGGGTGAGCGCGGCCTTGGTCTGGCCGATGCCGGAAATATCGTCCCGCTCGCCTTCGATCGCCAGCAGCGCGGTGTCGGTGATCGCGGCGGGATCGATCTTGCGGCCGTGATGGCGCAGCAGCCCGCGCGGCAGCTTGTGCTTCTGGAACACGTCCTCGATCGTCTGGATGTAGAACTCCTCGGTCATGTCGCAGACCGAGCGATATTCCTCATAGAAGGCCTTGGTCGCATCGGCATGTTCGCCGTCGCCTTCGACGAGCTGCTGGAACATGCGGTAATGGCTCATCAGGTGATTGCCGAGGTTCATCGCCATGAAGCCGGCGAGCTGGAGGAACCCCGGATACACCTTCCGCCCCGCGCCGGGATAATAGAAGGGGACGGTGGCGATCACATTCTGCTCGAACCAGGCGAGCGGCCGCTGCGTCGCCACGGTGTTGACGACGGTGGGGGCTTTGCGCGTGTCGATCGGGCCGCCCATCATGGTGAGCGTGCGCGGGCGGCAGGAATGCCTGTCCGCGTTCATCCGGCAGGCGGCGGCGTAAGCCGGCACCGCCGGCTGGCAGACCGCCAGCACATGCGCGCCGGGGCCGATCGCCTCCAGATACTCGATCAGATAATCGATATAGTCGTCGAGATCGAAATGGCCCTGATCGAGCGGCACGAGCTTGGCGTCCCGCCAATCGGTGATGAACACGTCGGCGAAGGGCAGCATCCGCTCCACCGTGCCGCGCAACAAGGTGGCGTAGTGGCCGGACATCGGGGCGACGATCAGCAGCTTCGGCCCGCCCTCCACGCCCGCCCGGCGGAAATGCTTGAGCTGGCCGAACGGCTTGCGGAGCACCACCTCCTCGGAAACCGGGACGATCCTGCCGTCGATCAAGGCGGTGTCCAGCCCGAACTTGGGCTTGCCGCGCGGTTGCGCCGCGTGGGCGAATACGTCCAGCCCGGAGGCGATCATCGGCCCGAAGGGGGTGTGGGCCATCGGATTGGCCGGATTCTGCATCCATCCCGAGCCGAGATTCGCGATCAGGCTGGCCCCCGACAGCCAGGACCGCTGCATTTCATAGGCGTCGTAAAGCAAATCATTCTCCCGATCGGGGCGTTCCCCCGCGCCCGGCCGCCACGGTAAAGCCTTCCGCGCCCTGAACTCAAGCGCGCCTTCGCGGATGCAACATGGGCGTCGGGCGGCGCGCTGTCCAGCGTATCGGCCCGAAAGGCCGCGGCGGCTATTCCAATCCGGGCGGAATCGACCTAGGCGGTTTGGACATGGCCCGATCTCCCCGATCCGTCCGCCCGGACGTGCCGACCGATCCCAGGGAACGCAAGCTGGGCAATCTCCGGTTGGTCTGGGCGCGTTCGCTGCGTTACCCCGGCCATGTCGCCGGCGCGATCTGCGCGCTCACCGTCTCCTCGGCGGCGACGCTCGGCATACCCTACGGCTTCAAGCGGGTGATCGATCGCGGCTTTTCGGCCGGGGTCGATCCGCACGGCGTCTCCACCTCCTTTCATTATCTGCTGATGATCGTCGGCGTGCTGGCGCTGGCGACGGCGTTCCGCTTCTGGTTCGTCTCCTGGCTCGGCGAGCGGGTGGTGGCGGATCTGCGCGTCGAGGTGCAGGATAATCTGCTTACGCTTGCGCCCGGCTTCTTCGAGGAGAACCGGCCCTCCGAGATCGCCTCGCGCCTGACGTCGGACACCACGCTGATCGAGCAGGTGGTGGCCTCCACCGTCTCGGTGGCGCTGCGCAACCTCTTCACCTTCGTCGGCGGCATCATCTTCCTGTTCGTGCTGAGCGTGAAGCTGGCGCTGTTCCTGGTCATCGGCCTGCCGCTGGTGATGGGGCCGATCCTGATCCTCGGCCGCCGCGTCCGCAGCTTCTCGCGGTCCTCGCAGGATCGCATCGCCGATGTCGGCGCGATCGCCACCGAGACGCTGGGCGCGATGAAGATCGTCCAGGCTTTCGGGCAGGAAGCGCGCGAGGGCGGCCGCTTCCGCGCCGCGGTCGAGAGCGTCTTCTCCACCGCCAAGCGCCGCATCGTCATCCGCGCGATCATGACCGCGATCGTCATCGGCCTGATGTTCGGCGCGATCACGCTCATTCTGTGGGACGGCGCGATCGACGTGGCGAACGGCCGCATGTCCGGCGGCGCGATCGCGGCTTTCGTGCTGACCGCGGGCATCGTGGCGGGCGCGTTCGGGTCGCTCGCCGAAGTCTATGGCGATCTGCTGCGCGGCGCGGGCGCGGCCGGCCGCTTGTCCGAGCTGCTGGTGCAGCGGCCGGAGATCAAGGCTCCGCCCCACCCCGTCCCGCTCCCCGAGCCGGCGCGCGGCAGCCTCGTGTTCGAGCATGTCACCTTCCATTACCCGACCCGGCCGGACGTTTCCGCGCTCGATGATTTCTCGCTCGCGATTCCGCCCGGCGAGATGGTGGCGATCGTCGGCCCCTCGGGCGCGGGCAAGTCGACCCTGGTGCAACTCGCCCAGCGCTTCTACGATCCGCGGAAGGGCCGCATCCTGCTCGATGGCGTGGCGCTGCCGGACGCCGATCCCGCCGCGATCCGCGAACGCATCGCGATGGTGCCGCAGGAAACGGTGATCTTCGCCGCTTCCGCGCGGGATAATCTGCGCTACGGCCGCTGGAACGCCGACGACGCGGCGATCTGGGCGGCGGCGGAGGCCGCCAACGCGGCGGAGTTCCTGCGCGCGCTGCCGGAAGGGCTGGATACGTTCCTCGGCGAAGCGGGGGCGCGCCTGTCCGGCGGGCAGCGCCAGCGCGTCGCCATCGCCCGCGCGCTGCTGAGGGACGCGCCCCTTCTCCTGCTCGACGAGGCCACCTCCGCGCTGGACGCCGAAAGCGAGCGGCTGGTGCAGGACGCGCTCGACCGGCTGATGGCGGACCGCACCACCATGGTCATCGCCCACCGCCTCGCCACCGTCCGCAAGGCCGATCGCATCGTGGTGATGGAGGCCGGCCGCATCGTCGAGCAGGGCACGCATGACGAGCTGTTCGCGGGAAGCGGCCTCTACGCGCGGCTGGCGAAGCTGCAGTTCGAGGCGGCCTGACCGGAATCATCCGCCGCTCGTCGCCCGGATGGCCTCCACCGGCGCGAGGCCGCCTTCCCACAATCGGCACACCGTCATCACCATCGCCACCAGGGCCGGGCCGACCGCTTCCGCCTCGACCAGCAGCTCCAGCGTCCGCTCCGCCCGCTCGGGCGCCTGCGCCGCATCGCGCCAGAGCTGGAGCAGCACCGCCTCGCCTTCGGAGATGCGCGCGCAGGCGGGCGGCGCGAAGGCGATGGTCTGCCGCCCCTGCCGGTTGAGCGCGGTCATCAGCTGATGCACGGGCGCGAGCGCCGGCAGCACGCCATGACGCGCGAAGGCCGGGGCCAGCGCGCCCGGCGGGCAGCGGCGGAGCGTCGCCGCCTGTATCCAGCCCCGCATCGCCGCGAGCAGGAAGCGCCCTCCCGGCCCGAGCAGGGCCACGGGCCTGTCGACGAAATCATACATGGCGCCCTCCGTCTTGCGATTCATTCGCAATAGAGCGCAGGTCCGCTGTTCAGTCAACGCAATTGCGAACTGCTCGCAATCCCGCTCATCGCCTATTCCGGCCGATACGTCTCCTGGAAGCGCACCGGGCGGCCGTGGGCGGTGTCCGCCAGCTCGCCTTCCCACATCACCTTGCGGCCGCGCACGAAGGCGCCGACCGGCTTGCCGGTCAGGTCCATGCCGACGAAGGGCGACCAGCCGGCGCGCGAGGCGAGCCATTGCTCCTCGACGATCCAGCGCGCCTTCAGGTCGACCACGGTGAAATCGGCGTCGTAGCCGGGCGCGATCCGGCCCTTGTTCACCAGGTTGAAGATGCGCTGCGGGCCGGCCGAGGTCAGGTCGATGAAGCGCTGCATGGTCAGCCGCCCGTGGGCGATATGATCGAGCATCAGCGGGATCAGCGTCTGCACGCCGGGCATCCCCGAGGGCGTGGCGGGATAGGTCTTCGCCTTCTCCTCGCGCGTGTGCGGCGCGTGATCGGAGCCGAGCACGTCCGGCACGCCCTGCCGCAGCCAATGCCACAGCCCCTCGCGGTGCGCGGCGGAGCGGATCGGCGGGTTCATCTGCGCGTAGGTCCCCACCTTGGGGTACGCCTCCTCGCCCGCCAGCGTCAGATGCTGGGGCGTCACCTCGCAGGTGGCGATGTCCTTGTTCTGCGCCAGAAACTCCAGCTCGGCCGGGGTGGTGATGTGGAGCACATGGATGCGCCGCCCCGCCTCCCGCGCCAGCCCCACGATCCGCCGCGTCGCCAGCATCGCGCTTTCATCGTCCCGCCAGACGGGGTGGGAGGAAGGATCGCCCTCCACCCGCAGATGCGCCCGCGCCTGCATCCGCTCCTCGTCCTCGGCGTGGATGGCGACCCGCCTGCGGCCGTGGGCGAGCACGCGCGCCAGCTCCCTGTCGTCGGAGACGAGCAGGTCGCCGGTGGAGGCGCCCATGAACACCTTCACCCCCGCCGCGCCCGGCAGCATCTCCAGCTCGCCGAGCTGGGTGGCGTTGGCCGCGGTCGCGCCGACATAGAAGGCGTGATCGCACCACATGCGATCCTTCGCCCGGCGCAGCTTCTCGGCCAGCGCCTCGGCCGAATCGGTGTTCGGCTTCGTATTGGGCATCTCGAACACGGCGGTGACGCCGCCCAGCACCGCCGATCGGCTGCCCGATTCGAGATCCTCCTTATGCTCCAGCCCCGGCTCGCGGAAATGGACCTGGCTGTCGATCACCCCCGGCAGCACGGTGAGCCCCGTGCAATCCACCACCTCCCCCGCATCGCCCGACACGCCGATTTCCACGATCCGGCCGTCCCGCACCCCGACGGAGGTTTCGAACGGTCCGCTCGGGGTCCAGACGGTGCCGCCCTTGAGGATGAGATCGTAAGTCCGAGCCATAGGGAGCCTCCGTTCGTCCCCGCTCGACTGCGCTCGACACGAACGGGTTTGCTTATACGCCCTTCCCTCCTACCTTCCCTCCATGACCGCCGCCACCCTCCTCTCCTCCCGCGCCGTGGTCCGCCTGTCCGGCGAGGACGTGCGCGGCTTCCTCCAGGGTCTCGTCACCAACGACGTGCGGCTGCTCGATCAGGGCCCGGTCTGGGCCGGGCTGCTCACCGCGCAGGGCAAGGCGCTGTTCGATTTCCTGCTGTGGGCGGACGGCGCGGACGTGCTCGTCGATTGCGAGGCCGCGCAGGCCGAGGCGCTGGCGAAGCGGCTGAGCCTCTACCGCCTGCGCCGCGCCATCACGATCGCGCGCGACGAGTCGCTCGGCGTGCACTGGACGGCGGAGGGAACGGGCGATCCCCGCCTGCCCGCGCTCGGCCGCCGCCGTCTGGGCGAGCCCGAGGGCCAATCCGCCGACGACGCCTGGCGCGCGCACCGCCTGCGGCTGGGCGTGACCGAAGGCGTCGCCGAGCTGGGTTCCGACAAGACGCTGTGGCTGGAGACCAATGCGATCGAGCTGAACGGCGTCAGCTTCGCCAAAGGCTGCTATGTGGGGCAGGAGAACACCGCCCGGATGAACTGGCGACACAAGATCAACCGCCGCCTGACGGTGCTGGAGGCGGCGGAAGACCCCGGCGAGGCGGCGCGGGCATGGTATCCGGAGTTGGGGCTTGCGGTGGCGCTGGTCCGGGTCGAACAGTTGCGTGGGGCGGAGACGATCAGGCTCGGAGCCGTGGAGGCCCGACCGCTGCTGCCGGACTGGTTCGCCCGCGCGATCGAGGAGGAGGAGACGGCGTGACCAAGCAGGTTCAGACCCGCCCGAGCGGGCGCAGCGGCATCGCGGCGGCGGTGACGATGGTGGTGCTGACCGGCCTCGCCGGAGCGGCGGGCATGGCCGCCAACTATCGCATGGAGCCGATCGACTGGGCGCTGCTCGCGCTGATCGTGGTGTTGACGGTCGGCGGCGCGATCGCCCTCGTCCGCCTCATCCGCCGCAACCCCGGCGCGATCGGCGAAGCGCGCTTCGATACGACGTCCCCAGGCGATCGCCCCTGATCCTGGAGGATTGGGCTGGTCCGCTCCCCTCAGCCCCGCAGGACAAGTTCTCCCGTGCGGGGGTCCGTCAGCGTCACATTCTCCAGCGCCTGAATCCGCCAGTCGCCGTCGCGCCGCACCAGCACGGCGAGGATCAGCGTATCCACCTCGTGCGGTCCCGCCGGATGCTCCGCGCCGACCGCGAGGCGGCTCCAGAAATGGACCACCGCCGCCCCGTCTCCGATCGGAACGGCGTCGATCAGCTCGTTGCTCAGCGTGGACCCGCGATAGATCGTCTCATGGATCGGGCGATGCAGCGCGACGATCGCGTCGACGCCCCGCACATAATGGCCGAAACGGTTCACGAAGGTCGCGTCGGCATGGAACAGGGCGCCCAGCGCCGCCATGTCATGCGCATTCCAGGCGGCCTGAAACGCCGCCGGCGCATCCTCGGGCCGGTTCATAGCCATCGCTTGTCCTCCCGCCCACCTCCGCCTCCCGCAACGGGAGGATCGCTTCCTTGGCCGTCGCCCCAGCGAAAGCTGGGGCCTCGTGAAACTTGGCCGTACGACTCACTCGACGAGACCCCAGCTTTCGCTGGGGTGACGAGAGGCGGGCTACGCCGCCAGCTTCCTCAGCACATATTGCAGGATGCCGCCGTTGAGGAAGTAATCCAGCTCGTTCACCGTATCGATCCGGCAGCGCGTCTCGAAGCTTGTCGTCGATCCGTCGGCGCGGGTCAGCTTCACGGTCACGGTCTGGCGCGGGCGGATATTCGCGACATTCTCGATGGTGAAGCGTTCCGATCCGTCCAGCTTCAGCGTCTGGCGGTCCACGCCGGCCGCGAACTGCAACGGCAGCACGCCCATGCCGACCAGGTTGGAGCGGTGGATGCGCTCGAAGCTCTCGGCGATCACCGCCCGCACGCCGAGCAGGGTCGTGCCCTTGGCCGCCCAGTCGCGCGAGGAGCCGGTGCCATATTCCTTGCCCGCCACGACGACCAGCGGCGTGCCGTCCGCCTTGTAGCGCATCGCGGCGTCGTAGATCGCCTCCACCTCGCCGGTCGGCACATATTTCGTCATGCCGCCCTCGATGCCCGGCACCATCTCGTTCCTGATGCGGATGTTGGCGAAGGTGCCGCGCATCATCACCTCATGGTTGCCGCGCCGCGAGCCGTAGCTGTTGAAATCCTTCCGCTCGACGCCGTGTTCGGTGAGGTAGCGGCCGGCCGGGCTGTCCGCCTTGATGGAGCCGGCGGGCGAAATGTGGTCGGTGGTGATCGAATCCGCGAAGATCGCCAGCGGGCGCGCGTTCACGATGTCGGTGACGGGCGCGGGCTCCATGCCCATGCCGTCGAAATAGGGCGGGTTGGCGACGTAGGTTGAGGCCGGGTTCCACCGATAGGTATCCGATCCGGTCACGTCGATCGCCCGCCAGCGCTCGTCGCCCGTGAACACCTGGGCGTAGCGCGCGGTGAACATGCCGCGATCGATATTGGCGTCGATCAGCCCGCGCACCTCCTCGTTCGAGGGCCAGATGTCCTTGAGATAGACGTCCCGCCCGTCCTTCGATCGGCCGATCGGGGTGGTGGTGAAATCCTCCGTCACCGTGCCCTTGAGCGCATAGGCTACGACCAGCGGCGGGCTGGCGAGGAAGTTTGCGCGCACGTCGGGGCTGACGCGGCCTTCGAAGTTGCGGTTGCCCGAAAGGACGCTGGCGGCGACGATGTCGTTGTTGTTGATCGCCTTGCTGATCGGCTCGGCGAGCGGGCCGGAATTGCCGATGCAGGTGGTGCAGCCATAGCCCACCAGATTGAAGCCGATCGCGTCCAGATCGGCCTGGAGCCCGGATTTCTCGAGATAATCCGTCACCACCTGGCTGCCCGGCGCGAGGCTGGTCTTGACCCAGGGCTTGGGCTTGAGGCCGAGCGCGTGCGCCTTGCGCGCCACCAGCCCGGCGGCGATCAGCACGGAAGGGTTGGAGGTGTTGGTGCAGCTCGTGATCGCGGCGATCACCACGTCGCCGTCGCCGATGTCGTGCGCGCGGCCCTCGACGGCGACGCGTTGCGCCCCGTCATGCTTGTAGACGTTGGCGAGATCGGCGTTGAACGTGTCGTCCACCTCGGTCAGCGCCACCTTGTCCTGCGGGCGCTTGGGGCCGGCGAGCGAGGGGACGACCGAGCCCATGTCGAGCTCCAGCGTATCGGTGAACAGCGGATCCTGATCGCCGGTGTGCCACAGGCCCTGCGCCTTGCAGTAGGCTTCCACCAGCGCGATCTGCTCCTCGTCGCGGCCGGTCAGGCGCATATAGTCGATCGTCTTGCCGTCGACGGGGAAGAAGCCGCAGGTCGCGCCATATTCGGGGGCCATGTTGGCGATGGTGGCGCGGTCCGCGAGGCTGAGGCTTTCAAGGCCCGGCCCGTAAAACTCGACGAAGCGGCCGACCACGCCCTTGGCGCGCAGCATCTGGGTGACGGTGAGCACCAGATCGGTGGCGGTGATGCCTTCGCGCAGGCCGCCGGTCAGCTTGAAGCCCACCACCTCGGGGATCAGCATCGACACGGGCTGGCCGAGCATCGCCGCCTCCGCCTCGATGCCGCCCACGCCCCAGCCGAGCACGCCCAGGCCGTTGACCATCGTGGTGTGGCTGTCGGTGCCCACGCAGGTGTCGGGATAGGCGATCGTCGCGCCGTCCGCCCCGGTCGCGGTCCAGATCGCCTGGGCGATATGTTCGAGATTGACCTGATGGCAGATGCCGGTGCCGGGCGGCACCACCTTGAAATTGTCGAGCGCCTTGGAGCCCCATTTCAGGAACTCGTAACGCTCGCCGTTGCGCTGATATTCCAGCTCGACATTATCCTCGAACGCCTTGGGGCTGCCGAACTCGTCGACCATCACCGAGTGGTCGATGACGAGGTGGACGGGCACCTGCGGATTGATCTTCTGCGCGTCGCCGCCGAGCTGGTTCATCGCGTCGCGCATCGCCGCCAGGTCCACCACGCAGGGGACGCCGGTGAAATCCTGCATCAGCACGCGGGCAGGGCGATACTGGATCTCGCGCTCGGACGAGCGGGTCTTCTGCCACTCGGCCATCGCCTTCAGATCCTCGACGGTGACGGTCTCGCCGTCCTCGAAGCGCAGCAGATTCTCCAGCAGCACCTTCATCGAGAAGGGCAGGCGCGAGACGTCGCCCAATTTCTCCGCGGCCTTGGCGAGCGAATAATAATGGACCGCCTTGCCGCCGACCTCCAGCGTGTCGCGAGTGCCGAGGCTGTCCTGTCCGATGGCGGTCATGGCGAATGTCCTTGCTGCGAATGCGAGAGTCGCGGGCGGCCTTAGCAAGGGGGGGGCGCAGGGGAAAGAGGATGGGCCCGCGCGCCCCTCCCTCCTTTCCGCCAGACGCCGCCCGCCGGCTCTCGCGAGGAAGAAAGCCCTCTCCCTTGAGGGAGCATCGGGTCGGCGGAGCCGTCAAGGCTCCATCGCCGCAGCCGATGGAAGGCGGCGGAGGGGGCGGCGCCCCGCGCTCTATAAGGGGCGCTCCACACGACTGGAGCACGGAATGTTTAATCCGACCCGTTCGTGCTGAGGAGCCACTGAGCGAAGCCGAAGTGGCGTCTCGAAGCACAAGTCCTTCGAGACGGGCCCCGGATCAAGTCCGGGCTCAGCCCCTCCTCAGCGCGAGCGGCAGTGGTCCGGATTTGGGGCTCGATGCTCCAACTGGCGCGCGCCCTCTCACCGGCAAGGGTGGCCTCCGCTCGATAGAGAGGTTCCGCACCCGCTCCGCACGGCAGCAACAATCCGCCGCCGCACGCGCGGCACTCGGCAGCCGGCAGCCGGCAGCCGGCAGCCGGCAGGTTGGAATGCGCGTCCGCCCCCGCTATCAGCGCGCGCGACGCCATTTCACGCAGGACAGAGCCGATGACCGACACGCCGCCCGATCGCCTTTCCGTCAACCCGCGCAGCCCGCTTTACGATCCGCAGGCGCTTTCGCGCGGGGTCGGCATCCGCTTCAACGGGGTCGAGAAGACCAATGTGGAGGAATATTGCGTGAGCGAGGGCTGGATCAAGGTCGCCGCCGGCCGCTCGCTCGATCGCAACGGCAATGCGATGACGATCAAGCTCAAGGGCAAGGTCGAACCCTATTTCGAGCGCGGCGGCGAAGAGGAGGACAGCGAGGCGGAGGGCTGAACCGTCGCGCCCTGCCGATTACAGCCGCCCACTCCGATACTGCCGTCATCCCGGCGTAAGCCGGGATCTCGATCGGCTTGGCCGAACGGTGATAATCCGCACGAGATCCCGGCTTTCGCCGGGATGACGCTTGTGAAAGGGGCGGCGGGTGTCGCCCCACAACAAAAAGGGCGGCCCCGCAAGGGAGCCGCCCTTTTCGCATCCCGATCGGCGGGCCGATCAGAAGATGTTCATATAGGCTTCGTTGCCCACGAAGCCGAACGCCT
>DASSTK010000261.1:0-8441 GCA_035707945.1 Sphingomonas sp. | reverse complement strand
GAGGCGGTCGGCCACTTCGCCTCCGGCTGGGCCTGGCTGGTGCTGGACGGCGGCGCGCTCAAGATCACGTCGCTGCACGATGCCGATACGCCGGTGGTGCACGACGGCATGAAGCCGCTCCTCACCCTCGATGTGTGGGAGCATGCTTATTATATCGACTACCGCAACGCCCGGCCGGATTTCGCCGAGAAGGTGCTGAAGAATGTCGTGAACTGGGATTTCGTGTCCCAAAATCTCGACGGCGAAGGCGTCTCCCGCGCCGATCAGCAGCCGGCGTAACGTTCAAAGGGGGCCGCGCGCTGCCGGCGCGCGGCCTTCTTCTCGCCGTCATCCCAGCCTTCCGTCATCCCAGCGGAAGCTGGGATCTTGTGCTGGGAAGCGTCGCCCTGCCTCACCGAGATCCCAGCTTTCGCTGGGATGACGGAAAGGAGTCACCCCGTCGGCGGGCTTTCCTCCACCGCTTCCGCCGCCGTCTCGCCCAGCCCGTGCTTAAGCAGCATCGGCACGTTGGCGATCGCGAACAGGATCGTTGCGGGCAGCACCGCCCACAGCTTGTACGCGATCCACTCGCCGGTGGTGAAATTGCGCCAGACCGCCTCGTTCGCCACCGCCATCGCGGTGAAGAACCACGCCCAGTTGCGCGAGATCAGGTGCCAGCCGCGCTCGTTCAGCCCCGGATAGGCGGCGCCGAACACCAGCTTCAGGGTGGGCTTCCGTCGAATCACGCCCGCGAACAGCAGGATCGCGACCATCGCGTAATAGATGGTGGGCTTCACCTTGATGAAGGTGTCGTTGTGGAGCCACAGCGTCAGCCCGCCGAACACCACCACCAGCGCGCCCGACACCCACAGCATCGGCGAGATCGCGCCAGCTTTCAGGCGGGACAGCGCCATCGCCACGATGGTCGCCGCCATGAACACGCCGGTCGCCACGTAGATGCGCTGGTCATGCGGCACGGGGGCCGCGAAATTGGCGATGAAGAACAGCAGCAGCGGCCCGAAATCCAGGCCGATCCGCCAGCCGGGCCCAAGCGCTTCGTGGGGGGGAGGGGAGGTGGTCAAGGCTTATGACAATCCTTTTTACCCGTTCGCACTGAACGAAGTCGAAGTGCGCGCTCCGGGCGGGCTGGCTTGCCGCACGTCCTTCGACTTCGCTCGCGGCGCGAACGGAGGGTAAGATGTTCGGGTGAACCCCCGCTTACTTCACGCTTTCCTTCGCGCCCGCGATCAGCGCCGCCACCTCCTTCGGATCGAAGGGGCGGAGATCATCCAGCGTCTCGCCCACCCCGATCGCGTGGATGGGCAGGCCGAAGCGTTCGGCCGCCGCCACCAGCACGCCGCCCCTGGCGGTGCCGTCCAGCTTGGTCATCACCAGCCCCGTCACGCCCGCTTCCTTGCCGAACACCTCGATCTGGTTGAGCGCATTCTGGCCGGTGGTGGCGTCCAGCACCAGCACCACGTCATGCGGCGCGGCCGGGTTGAGGCGGCCGAGCACGCGGCGGATCTTGGCGAGCTCGTCCATCAGCCCGGCCTTGTTCTGGAGCCGTCCGGCGGTGTCGACGATCAGCACGTCGGCGCCGATCGCGGTGCCCTGCTTGACGCCTTCCCAGACGAGGCTGGCCGCGTCGCCGCCCTCCGAGCCGGCGATGATCGGCACGCCGATCCGCTCCGCCCACACCTTCAATTGCCCGATCGCGGCGGCGCGGAACGTATCCCCCGCCACCAGCATGACATTGTAATCCTGCTCCTGGAGGAGGTGCGCGAGCTTGGCGATGGTGGTCGTCTTGCCCGATCCGTTGACGCCGATGACGAGGATCACCTGCGGACGCGGAAAGGCCTCGATCTCCAGCGGCTTGGCGACGGGGGCGAGGATCTTCGCCACCTCCTCGGCGACGACGGCGCGCACGCCCGCCTCGTCCAGCCCTTTGTCATAACGCTCGTCCTCCAGCCGCTCGCGCACCCGCGCGGCGGTGACGGGGCCGAGATCGGAGGCGATCAGCGCCTCCTCGATCTCGTCCAGCGTCGCGCGGTCGAGCTTCTCCTTGGTCAGCAGGCCGGAGAGGTTGCCGCCCAGCCGCTCGGAGGTGCGGCGGAAACCGGCGACCAGCTTGTCGTGCCAGATCACGGTATGCGGAACGCGGGGAGCATCAGTCATAAGTCTGTCCTTGTGCTCCCGCGAAAGCGGGAGCCCAGGGCCGCAAGCGCGGCGCGTGGAGCTCTGGGCTCCTGCTTTCGCAGGAGCACGGGAGGTTCGTCAAACCGCATCTCCCACCAGCATTCCGCCCTCTACACGAGCGACGCGCATCGTGACGACATCGCCGATCACCGCGCCGTTGGTGCCCTCGCGGCGGGGGGCCGCGCCGGAGGCGAGGCGGGCGGGGGCGTAGTTGCCGGCGTGGCCGCGCCCGTCCTCGCGCTCGACCAGCACGGCTTGTTCCGTGCCGACCAGCGTTTCCAGCCAGCGGACGCGGCGCGCGTCGGCCGCCTCCCGCAGCCGTTTGGCGCGGGCGCGGATGGCGGCGGGGTCGATCTGCGGCATTCGCGCGGCGGGCGTGCCCTTGCGCGGCGAGAAAGGGAAGATGTGGCCGAACACAATGTCACACTCGTCGAGCAGGCGGCGCGTGTTCTCGGCCATCTCCTCCGTCTCGGTCGGAAAACCGGCGATCAGGTCCGCGCCTATCGCGATTTCGGGCCGCTCCGCCTTCAGGCGCTCGACCATCGCCACCGCCTGCGCGCGGCTGTGGCGGCGCTTCATGCGCTTGAGGATCAGGTCGTCGCCCGCCTGGAGCGAAAGATGGAGGTGCGGCTGGAGGCGCGGCTCGCCGGTCAGCAGCGCGAACAGCCTGTCGTCGATCTCCACCGAATCGAGCGAGGAGAGACGCAGCCGCCGGAGGGCGGGCACGAACTTCAGAATGCGCTCGACGAGCTGGCCCAGCGTCTGCCCGCCCGGCAGGTCCGGCCCGTAGCTGGTGGTGTCCACCCCGGTCAGCACCACCTCGTTATAGCCTTCGTCGACCAGCGCCTTGATCCGGTCGATCACCAGCCCCGCCGGCACCGATCGGCTCGGCCCCCGGCCATAGGGGATGATGCAGAATGTGCAGCGATGATCGCAGCCGTTCTGCACCTCCACGAACGCCCGCGCCCGCTCCCCGAACCCGGCGACGAGATGGGGCGCGGTTTCGCGCACCCGCATGATATCGGAGACGCGGATTTTGGTATCGGCCGTCACCCCAGCGAAAGCTGGGATCTCGTTCGGCCGGGCGACTCCCTCACGAGACTCCGGCTTTCGCTGGGGTGACGGATGGGGAGGGGAAGGCTGGAAGCTGGCGGCCTCCCACTTCTCCCGGTTGCCGATCACGCCCGCCACCTCCGGCATGGCCGCGAACGTGTCCGGCTCCACCTGCGCCGCGCAGCCGGTGACGAGGATGCGCGCATCCGGCCGGCGCTTGGCGGCGCGGCGGACTTCCTGGCGCGCCTGGCGCACCGCCTCGGCCGTCACCGCGCAGCTATTGACGATGACGAGATCGTCCTGTCCCTCGGCCAGCGCGCGCATCGCCTCGCTTTCCGCCATGTTGAGGCGGCAGCCGAGCGTCACGATCTCCGGCCCGCTCATCCGAACGCCCCCATATCGAGCTCGCCCGAAAAGACGTGAGTGGCGGGGCCGGTCATGATGATGCGGCCGCCGGGCGTCCAGTCGATAACGAGCGCGCCGCCGGGCAGCGTCACCGTGACCGGGCTTGTCGCGAGCCCGGCGCGGATCGCCGCGACGGCGGTGGCGCAGGCCCCCGTCCCGCAGGCGCGGGTCAGCCCCGCGCCGCGCTCCCACACGCGCAGGCGGATGCGGTCGGGCGCTTCGACCGTGGCGATGTTGACGTTGATGCGTTCGGGAAAGGCCGGATCATGCTCGATCGCCGGGCCGATCGCAGCGAGATCGACCGCGCCCGTATCGGCCACGAAGAAGATGATGTGCGGGTTGCCGACATTGACGGCCAGCGGCGGGCGGATCGGCTCGATCCCCTCCCAGCCGAGCGGCAGGGCGGCGGCATCCATCGCATAGGCGAGCGGGATCGCCCGCCAGTCGAAGCGCGGCTCGCCCATGTCGATGCTCGCCCCCGCGCCGTTCACGCGCGCCGTGAGCGTGCCGCCCTTCGTCTCGATGGTCGCGCCGTCGCCCAGCAGCGTCGCCACGCAGCGCGTCGCGTTGCCGCACGCCTCCACCTCGCCGCCGTCGGCGTTCCAGATGCGCATCGCGGCGGTGGCGGCGGCGGAAGGCTCGATCAGGATGAGCTGGTCGCAGCCGATGCCGGTATGGCGGTCCGCGATGGCGCGGGCGCGCGCCGGCGTCATCGCGATCGCGCCCTCGCGGGCGTCGAACACGACGAAATCATTGCCAAGACCGTGCATCTTGTGGAAGCCAAGCCGCATGGCGCGCGATCTAGGGAGAGACGGGGGCGAAGTCCACCAAGCCGATATCGGCGAAGCGGCGACGGAGGTGATCCGTTTCTGGCTGGAGGAGGTGCCGCCGGACAAGCGCTTCGCCCGCGACGCCGCGCTGGATGCGGCATGCCGGGAGCGGTTCGGGGCCTTGCGCGACGAGGTGATCGCCGCCCACGCCGCCGGCTGGCGGCAAGATGCAGAGACGCTGCTGGCCGCGATCATCCTGATCGACCAGTTCTCGCGCAACATCTTCCGCGACGATGCCCGCGCCTATGAAGGCGATCCGTTGGCCCGCGCGCTCGCCCGCTTCGGCATCGTCAAGGGCTGGGACAGGGGCCTCACGCCCGAGCAACGGCAATTCCTTTACATGCCGTTGATGCACGGCGAGAGCATGGCCGATCAGGTGCAGTCATCGAGACTGTTCGCGAACAGCCCCAACACCCCCTTTGCCGAGCGCCACGCCGCGCAGATCGCCCGCTTCGGCCGTTTCCCGCAGCGCAATGCGCCGCTCGGCCGGAAGACGACGGCGGCGGAGGAAGCCTTTCTCAGCCGGCCCGACGCGCGGTTCTGACCGGATCGGCGCTGGCGCGCGCCGCCGGCAGCAGCCCGCGCTCGGCGAGCATCCGGCGCGCGGCGGCGATCGGCACAGGCCGGGAGAAGTGATAGCCCTGCCCCTTGTGGCAGCCGAGCGCCTGGAGCCGCTGGCGGATATCCTCGTCCTCTATGCCCTCGGCGGTGATCGGCAGGTTGAGGCTCTCGCCCAGCCGCGAGATGGCGTTGACGATCGCCGCCGATTCGGGATCGCTGTTGATAGAACTCACGAAGCTGCGGTCGATCTTGATCCGGTCGAAGGGCAGGGCGCGCAGATGCGCAAGGCTGGAATAGCCCGTCCCGAAATCGTCGAGCGCCAGGCGGATGCCCTGATTCTTGAGACTGCCCACGATCGACTGCGCCAGCGTGAGATTCTGGAACAGGGAGCTTTCGGTGATCTCGATCTCCAGCCGGTTCGGCGGATAGCCGGTTTCGACCAGCAGCTTGACGATCTTCTGCGCGAGCCAGGGATCCTTGAGCTGGGCGGGCGAGATGTTGACGGATAACGTGATCGAATGATCCCAGTCGCGCGCCTCCTCGAAGGCGCGGCGCATCACCGCGATGGAAAGCTCGCTGATAAGGCCGCATTCCTCGGCCACCGGGATGAAGCTGTCGGGCTGGATCGTGCCGCGCTCGGGATGTTCCCAGCGCGCCAGCACCTCGAAGCCGATCAGCTTGCCGCTCTCAAGATCGACCTGCTGCTCGTAATAGGGGATGAACTCGCCCCTGGGGATGCCCGCGCGTATGCCCGCCTCGATCGCGTTGCGGCGGACGAGCTCGCGCTCCATCGTCGCATCGAACCAGATATGGCGGCCGCGCCCGGCGGACTTGGCGGCGCGCTTGGCGATGTTGGCGCGGCGGAGCAGAGCCTCCACCTGATCGGTATCCGCGTCCGATCGCGCGATGCCGATCGAGGCCCCGATATGCGCCGTCACCCCGCGCGCGACGAGCGGCTGGGAAAGCGCGCCGATGATATAGTCCGCCAGCGTGTCGATGGTGGCGCTGTTGACGGGATCGAAGGGCACCACCGCCGCGAACTCGTCCCCGTCGAGCCGCGCGGAGACGGAGACGGGCGGCAGCGCGCGGCGGATGATGTCCGCCGCCTCGCGCAGTACGGTGTCCCCGGCGAGATGGCCGTGCACCTCGTTGACCGTCTTGAAATGATCGAGATCGATGACGAGCATCGCCGCCGCCCGCCCGCGCCGCGCCGTCTGGGCGAGCAGCCCGGCGGCTTCCTCGGGAAGCGCGCGGCGGTTGATGAAGCCGGTGAGCTCGTCGCGGCGGGCGAGCGCGCTGGCTTTCTGCTCGGCGCGCGCATTGTCCCCGGCGGCGGCGACGAGATCGCGATAGCGGCGATAGCCGAACAGCAGCAGCGCGATGTTGAGCAGCACGCCCACCGCCATCATCTGGTGATCGGTGTCGCTGCGGCTGGAGAAGATGACGCGCGGGGCCGTCCAGGCGAGCAGCGCCAGCGCGGGGAGAAGAACGCAGGCGAGAAGCAGATCGCGCCGCGCGCGAATCAGGCCGGAGCCCATGCCAGGGCTTCCGCCTTCCCAACCCCCGGTTCGCGTGGCCATACACTATACCCCTGCCGCCAACATCCGCTTGTGCGGCCGCAACCGTGTAGAAGCGGTAAAGAGGGTGCGGGGTGGGTGAGGCTTGTCCATCACGCCCGCATCGGGTAGAGGGCGCGCGATCGTTCCGTTCAGGATCGTGATGGCTCCAGCGCCGAGTCCCTCGAAAGGGCGGCGCCCGCCGGCCGGCGAGTTTCGCCCGCCGGCGTTTTGTGCGTTGGGCCCGTCGCATCCGCCGGACAAGGAGTGTTGCGCATGTTCGAGAGTTTGAGCGAAAGGCTGGGCGGGGTCTTCGACCGTCTGCGCGGTCGCGGCGCGCTCACCGAGGCGGACGTGCGCGCCGCGATGCGCGAGGTGCGCATCGCGCTGCTCGAGGCCGATGTGGCGCTGCCGGTGGTGCGCGAGTTCGTCGACAAGGTGACGGAGCAGGCGGTCGGCCAATCCGTGCTGAAGTCGATCACGCCGGGCCAGCAGGTCGTCAAGATCGTCAACGATCAGCTCACCGAGATGCTGGGCTCCGAGGCGGCCGATCTTCAGATCGAGGTGACGCCGCCCGCAGTCGTGATGATGGTCGGCCTGCAAGGCTCGGGCAAGACGACCAGCACCGCCAAGATCGCGCGTCGCCTGTCGGGCAAGGGCCGCAAGAAGGTGCTGATGGCCTCGCTGGACGTGAATCGTCCGGCGGCGCAGGAGCAGCTCGCCGTGCTGGGCGCGCAGGCCGAGGTGCAGACGCTGCCCATCGTCGCCGGCCAGCAGCCGGTCGACATCGCCAGGCGGGCGATGCAGGCGGCGAAGCTCCAGGGCTTCGACGTGCTGATGCTCGATACCGCCGGCCGCCTCCACGTCGATCAGGCGCTGATGGACGAGATGAAGGCGGTGGCGGAAGTCTCGACCCCGCACGAGATACTGCTCGTCGTCGATGCTCTCACCGGCCAGGACGCGGTGAACGTCGCCAGGTCCTTCTCAGAACAGGTGCCGCTGACCGGCGTGGTGCTGACCCGCATGGACGGCGATGCGCGCGGCGGCGCGGCGCTCTCGATGCGCGCCGTCACCGGCAAGCCGATCAAGTTCGTCGGCACCGGCGAGAAGCTGGACGGGCTGGAGCTGTTCCAGCCGGGCCGCGTCGCCGGTCGCATCCTCGGCATGGGCGATGTCGTCAGCCTCGTCGAGCGCGCCGCCGAGACGATCAAGCAGGAAGACGCCGAGAAGCTCGCCGCCCGCATGGCGAAGGGCCAGTTCGATCTCAATGATCTGCGCTCGCAACTCGCGCAGATGCGCAAGATGGGGGGGCTGGGCGCGCTCGCCTCGATGCTGCCCGGCATCGCCAAGGTGAAGAATGCGATGGCCAATTCCCAGGTCGATGATCGCATCCTGATCCGCATGGACGCGATCATCGGCTCGATGACGCCCAAGGAGCGGGCCAGGCCCGAAATCCTGAACGCCAAGCGCAAGATCCGCGTCGCCAAGGGTTCCGGCGCCACGGTGCAGGACGTCAATCGGATCCTGAAGATGCATCAGGAAATGGCGACGATGATGAAGAAGATGAAGAAGATGGGCGGCCTCAAGGGCCTCGCCGCCATGTTCGGCAAGGGCGGCGGAGGCATGGGCGGCTTGGGCGGTCCGGGCGGCGCGCTGCCGCCGGGCGCGGGCGGGGCCGGCGGCTTGGGCGGTCTGCCCGGCCTCCCCGGCGGCCAGGCCCTCCCGCCCGGTTTCCAGAACTTCATGAAGAAGAAGTGATGTCGTGAATTGAACCTCGTCACCCCTGCCTTCGCAGGGGACATTGAAGATCAGTCAGGAAGGAAGAGAAGAATGTCCGTTTCGATCCGTCTGTCGCGCGGTG
>DASSTK010000260.1:0-2620 GCA_035707945.1 Sphingomonas sp. | reverse complement strand
TAGGCAATCGCATATGGAAATACCCCCGCCCCTAAACCCCTCCCCACAAGGGGGAGGGGGATTTTGCTCCGGCCCTGCGTGGCGCAAACCCTGACGGTTTTGGCTGAGGAGGCGGTGCGGCGTCTCCCTCCCCCTTGTGGGGAGGGGACAGGGGTGGGGGGGGGTAATGGGCCGCGCGGGATCGGCCGATAGGCCGGCGGTGAGGTTAATATCCACGCCGTAAGCACGGCCACTGATCTTAGCCGGCCGAGGCAGCGTCCGGCGACAGCGCGTCGCCGAGTTCCGGCGCGAGCGCCAGCAACTCGCCCGCCAGCGCCTCATAGGGCCGCCAGCCGGTCAGGACCTTTCGCCCGCCGCCGATCCGTTCAAGGATGAGGGTCGGGAAGCGGCCGATGCCCAGCATGCGGGCCTCGCCGACATCTTCGCGGAAGGCCCGCTGCGCCTCGGCGCTCCCGACATCGCGCTCCCAGCGGGCGGCGTCGAATTTCGCGGGCGAGGCGGCCGCGCACTCGATGGCGACGTCGCGCAGCACCTCATGGCGCGCGATGTTGCGGCTCTCCACGAAGAGCGCTTGGCGCATCCTTCCGAGATAGAGGTCGCCGGCAAAGGGCGATTGCAGCTCCGCCGCCTTGAAGGCGAGGCATGCCGGCCAGGAAGAGTCCGGCGGGTCGTCCACCCAGACGCGGCTTTCCATGCGCACGCCTGTCTCCCGCTCCGCCTGCAGCCAGAGCGGCCCCATCTGTCCCGGTCTGTGGATGGCGTTGAGCGGGTCGTCATACTCGCCCCAGCGCCGGATCATGCCGCCCATGCGCACGCGCCAGGCGAGACGGCCGACGCAGGCGCGCCTCAGGCGCCGCCATTGCGGCTCGAATGCCCAGGACCAGCAGCACAGCGGATCGGTATAGTAGGTCGCGCGCACGACCACCGCGGAGCCAGAGGTCTCCGCGGCGGCCGTTCGGACCGCTTCCGCCTGCGCTCCGCTCACTTCTGCTCGATGCCCATCGGGCTCGGCAGTTCCTCCTGCGGATAGGAGGACCATTGCGATCCCTTGCCCTTGGTCGCGCTCTTCACCTCGCTGCTGCGTTGCTTGGAAAGCTGCTTGTCGAGCTTCTTGACCTCGGACTCGGTCTGCTTCGCGCCGACCGGCTCATGCTCGATCTCGCCCAGCGTATCGACCACGTGCTGGTATGGCTCCTTGATATATTCCCACTCCTCGCCCGGGCCCCATGGGCCCTGGCCTTCGTTCCAGGGGCCGCGCGCGTCGGCGCCGTTCGACATGTTGAAATAGGCGTGGGTGAAGCGCGGATCGCCCTGCAGCACGCCGGGCGGGAAGTTCGGTTGGATGGTGTCGAGCGCCGCCGAGAACTGCTGGAAATGCGCGATCTCGCGCGTCATCAGGAAGCGCAGCGTCTCGTGGACGTAGGGGTCGTCGGTGAACTTCAGCAGATATTCGTAGACGATCTTGGCGCGGCTCTCGGCCGCGATGTCAGAACGCAGATCCACCGTCAGGTCGCCATTGGCGTTCACATAGGCGCCCGACCACGGCACGCCCTGGCTGTTGGTGAGCGCCGGACCGCCGCCCGACAGCACCAGGAATTGCGGGCTGGTCAGCGCCTCATGGATCAGGCTCTCCTTGGCGCCGTTGCCGTTCAGGCTGGTGATCGGGTTGGCCTCGGCGGCGTCCTTCAGCTCGCCGTTGATGCCGTCGAGCAGCATGGTGATCGTCGCGCCGACGATCTCGAGATGCGAGAACTCCTCCGTTGCGATGTCCATGAGGAGATCGTACTTCTCCGGATAGGGCTTGCGCGCGGCGAAGGCCTGGACGAAATACTGCATCGCCGCCTTGAGCTCGCCATTGCCGCCACCGAACTGCTCCAGCAGCAGGGCCGCGAATTTCGGGTCGGGCGCGGACACGCGGGCGTTAAACTGTAGTTCCTTGACGTGATAGAACATCGGTCGTCTCCGGAGTTGCGGTTTCGGGGGCACTGCGTCGCGGCAGCGAGGCGGCCTGACTTTCCTCAGGTCGGCCCTAACCGTGCTCCGGATGGCGTGTTCCCGGCCCGCGCGGAATTCATCCGGCAGACGCGCCGCCCGGGCGGCGCGAGGCGGGCGGAACCTTACCCGGCGCCCGCCGTTCGGCTGCAAAGCTGCGAAGGAGACGCGACCATGTCCAATCTCGAAGTGAATCCCGCCCCCGGCTTCCGCGACCATCCGGAGCACACGATCACCGTCGAGCCCTTCGATGGCGTGGTCAACGTCAAGTTCCGCGACGTGATGATCGCTTCCAGCGAGCGCGCCAAGATCATGCGCGAGAAGGGCCACGACCCGGTGCTGTACCTCCCCTTCGAGGACATCTATTTCGTCAATCTGGAGAAGACGGCGACGACCACGCATTGCCCCTTCAAGGGCGAGGCCACCTACTGGCGGGTGAAGGGCCAGGACCAGGCCGCCGACGACGTGATGTGGGCCTACGAGCATCCCTATGACGAGATGCGGGAGATAAGGGGCTACGGCGCCTTCTATCCGAACCGGGTGATGGTCGATACGGACGACGAGAGCTGGCAGAAGCACCGCGAGACGGGTGTGCCGGTCAAGTGAGGGGCGCCGCCTTCCTCTCCCC
>DASSTK010000259.1:0-3669 GCA_035707945.1 Sphingomonas sp. | reverse complement strand
GAAGCGCGAGGGCCGGGCCAACATGTGCCTCGCCGATTTCATCGCGCCCGAGGATGACTGGATCGGCGGCTTCGCCGTCACCGCCGGCCACGGGCTCGACGAACATTCCGCCCGCTTCAAGGCGGAGAATGACGATTATTCGGATATCATCCTGAAGGCGCTCGCCGATCGCCTCGCCGAAGCCTTCGCCGAGCGGCTGCACAATCATGTCCGCACGACCCTCTGGGCCTACAGCCCCGACGAGCAGTTCACCAACGAGGCGCTGATCAAGGAGCAGTATCGCGGCATCCGGCCCGCGCCGGGCTATCCCGCCTGCCCGGATCACAGCCTGAAGCCCATTTTGTTCGATCTGCTCGACGCCACAGCCGCCACCGGCATCGTGCTGACCGACCATTTCGCGATGGTGCCGACGGCCGCCGTCTCCGGCTTCTATTTCGGCCACGACGAGAGCCAGTATTTCGGCGTGGCGCGGATCGGGAAGGATCAGCTCGAGGAATATCCCGCCCGGCGCGGCGTCGATCTCGCCACCGCGACGCGCTGGCTGCGTCCCAATCTGGAGTAGCGGGCGCACGACCGGGGGTTGAGGGCGCGGGGGCGTCGTGGCAGCGTCTGCGCGAACCAGACCGGAGAAAGCCGATGCCGCGCCCGCTCCTTCCGCTCCTGCTCGTCGGCCTCGCCATGCCGGCGGCGGCTCAGGCCCCCGCCACATCTTCCGCGCCTTTCATGGTGCAGGAGACCGGCAAGGGCTTCTATCGCCTCGCCGACGCGGTGCAGTCCGCTCACGGCGGGGACGCGACGATCGCGATCGCGCCCGGAACCTATCATGAATGCGCGGTGGTGGAGAGCGGCCGCGTCGCCTTTCGCGCGCGCGTCTCCGGCAAGGTGATCTTCGACGGCACGACCTGCGAGGGCAAGGCGGCGCTTGTGCTGCGCGGGCGCGACGCGATGGTGGACGGCATCGTCTTCCAGAACATGCATGTCGGCGACGGCAACGGTGCGGGCATCCGCATCGAGCATGGCGACCTGACGGTGATGAACGCGATTTTCCGCAATTCGGACGAGGGCATCCTTTCGGCCGATGATCCGGCGGGGGTGATCCGGGTCGATCGCTCCACCTTCTCCGGCCTCGGTAGTTGCGCGGTTTCGAGCGGCTGCGCGCATTCGCTCTATATCGGCCATTACGGCAAGCTCTACGTCACCCGCACCCGCTTCGAGAAAGGGCGCGGCGGCCATTATCTCAAAAGCCGCACCGCCTGGGTTTCGATCACCGACAACAGCTTCGACGATTCGCAAGGCCATGGCACCAATTACCTGATCGACCTGCCTTCGGGCGCGACCGGGCTGATCGCGCGCAACATCTTCGTGCAGGGGCCGGACAAGGAGAACCACTCCGGCATCATCGTCATCGCCGCCGAGGAGCGCGCCAACCCTTCCGCCGGCCTCACCATCAAGGACAACACCGCCACCCTCGCGCCGGGGGCGCATTATTCCACCACCTTCGTCGTCGATTTCAGCCACGAGCCGCTCAAGCTCGGCCCCAACGATCTCGGCAAGGGCATCAAGCCGTTCGAGACTCGGTGAGCCTTTTCACTCGTCATTCCGGGCATCTGAGCACGGAATGTTTAATCTGAGCCGTTCGTGCTGAGGAGCCACTGAGCCCTTCGACAAGCTCAGGACAGGCTTGTCGAAGTGGCGTCTCGAAGCGCCATACCCTTCGAGACGGGCCCCGGATCAAGTCCGGGGTCAGCCCCTCCTCAGGGCGAACGGAAGTGGTTCGGATTTGGGATTCGATGCTCCAGGTCTTCCCGGAAAACCGGCAGGTTTTCCGCCGGAAGGGCTTACGATCCGGAATCCATCTCTCCGCCTGGCCCAGTTTCAGAATGACGATAAAGGCCGGTGACGATTACTTCCGCACCCACACCCGCTTGCCGCCGATCCATGTCTCCTCCACCTGCGTCCGGCGGAGCGCCTGCGGGTCGGCGGTGGTCATGGGATCGCGGTCGACGAGGATGAAGTCCGCCTCGTGGCCGGGTTCGAGCGAGCCGATCACATCCTCCGCTTTGGCCGCATAGGCCGCGCCGGTGGTGAAGGCGGCGAGCGCCTGGCCGATGCCGATCTTCTCCTGCGGTTGCCAGCCGCCGGCGGGCTGCCCCTGCGCGTCCTCGCGGCTGATCGCGGAGGCCATGCCGGGGAAGGGATTGGGGCTTTCCACCGGATAATCCGATCCGAAGGCGAGCGGCACATGCTCAGCGAGCATCGTCGCCCAGGCGTAATCGCCCTTCAGCCGGTTCGGCCCGAGCCGCTTTTCGGCCATTTTCCAGTCGCTCGTCTCGTGCGTCGGTTGCATCGAGGCGACGATGCCGTGCTCGGCGAACCGCGGCAGATCGGCGGGATCGACGATCTGGGCATGCTCGATCCGCCAGCGGCGATCGCCCTTGTAGGTCTGCGCCAACTCGTCGATCGCGTCGAGCACCTCGGCGTTGGCGGCGTCGCCGATCGCGTGGACGGCGACCTGGAAGCCGTCCATCGCCGCGCGGCTCATCAGATTCTTGAGCCTGGTGTCGCTCAACAGCGAGATGCCGCGGGTGGAGGGCATGTCGGCATAGGGCTGCTTCAGCCACGCCCCGCGCGAGCCCAGCGCGCCGTCCGCGAACAGCTTGACGCCGACCATGCGGAGATGATCGTCGTACAGCCACGGCGTCGGCCCGGTGCCCGCGATCGAAAGCGTGGTCGGCACGCCGAGGCCGTAGCTGATGATGCGGATGCGCAGCGCCCCCACGTCGCCCGCGCGGCGCAGCACGTTCCAGTCGTCCTGGCTGGTGCCCATGTCGCAGGTGGCGGTGATGCCGAAGGCGAGCAGCGCGGCCTGCGCCTTGCGGAACGCATCGTCACGCTCGACCGGCGCGGGCTCGGGCACGGCTTTGCGGATCAGCGCCTGCGCGGCGTCCACGAACAGGCCGGTCGGGCGGCCCTTGGCGTCGCGCTCGATATGGCCGCCGGGCGGGTCCTTCATGTCGGCCGTGATTCCCGCCGCCGCCATCGCCGCCGAGTTGGCGACCAGAGCGTGCCCGTCCACCCGCTCCAGCACCACCGGCCGTTCCTTGACGGCGAGATCGATATCCTGCGCGGTGGGGAAACGGCCGAGGCCCCAGATTTCCTGATTCCAGCCGAAGCCTTGAATCCAGGCCGGCGTCTCGTGATGCGCCGCCCAGTTGGCGAGCTTGGTCTGCGCGTCGGCGAGCGAGGTGGCGCCGGTGAGGTTCAGCCCCATCAGCGAGAAGCCGTACTCCATCACATGTCCGTGCGCGTCGATCAGGCCGGGAAGCAGCGTGCGGCCCTTGCCGTCCAGCCTGAAATCCAGCCATTCGGGCCGCTCGTCGCCGGGCTGGAGCAGCTTCTTCACCTTGCCGTCCTTGCCGATCAGCAGGCCGGTGAAATGTTCGAGCTTGCCGTGCTCGTCGAAGGTGTAGCCGTTCACATTGTCGAGCAACCCGCCGACGGTGGGCGGCGGAGCGGCGTATTTCGGCTTCTTTCTCGCGGCGGCGGGGGTGGCGAGGAGGGCGAGGGCGAGAGTGGCGAGAAAGGCTCCTCGTCGCGCCCGCTTGGTCGAGATCCTCCGTTGGTCCTGAGCGTCTGGCCGGAAAGCGTTTTCCGTTCGCCCTGAGGAGG
>DASSTK010000258.1:0-21635 GCA_035707945.1 Sphingomonas sp. | reverse complement strand
CGCGATCAATGACCGGCTGAAACGGGCGGCGGCGCCAAGAGGATTCGCCTAATATTTCCCGTCACTCCAGCGAAAGTCGGGTCTCAGGAGGCAGGCGGACGGGCTCCGCCTCACGAGATGTCGGCTTCCGCCGGCATGACGGGCCTGGCTCAAGCCTCCTGCCGCTTCACCCTCGCGGCGTAGCTCTTGCGGAACTTGGCGAGCTTGGGCGCGATCACCACGGCGCAATAGGGGTTCGCCCCGCCGTCGCGCTCGAAATAGTCGCGGTGATAATCCTCGGCCGGATACCAGGGGCCGGCGGGCTCGATCCTCGTCACCACCGGCGCGTCATGCTCGGCCTGGGCCTGCTCGATCGCGGCGCGGGCGGCCGTCTCCTGCTCGGGCGTGTGGGGAAAGATGGCCGAGCGATATTGCGTGCCGATGTCGTTGCCCTGCCGGTTGAGCTGGGTCGGATCGTGGATGTGGAAGAAGATGTCGAGCAGATCGTCGTAGGAGATGACCCTCGGATCGAAGCTGATCCGCACCGCCTCGGCATGGCCGGTATCGCCGCCGCACACCTGCTTGTAGCTGGGGTTCGGCGCATGGCCGCCGGTGTAGCCGCTCTCCACGGACGTGACCCCGATCACATCGTCGAACACCGCCTCGGTGCACCAGAAGCAGCCTCCCGCCAGCGTTGCGATCTCTTCGGCCATGACTCGTGCTCCGATGCGGTTGGATGGTGCGCCGATGGTGGGGCGGCGCTGTCCCGTTTTCAACCATTCGGCCGAGCGCCGCGATTGACGTTCCCTTTACGCCCGCCGTCTATGGAAGGCGCATGGACGCGCGTATCGCCGAGCTTCATTCCGCCAACCCTGTCGAGGTCATCGAGGCCCCGGCCGAGGCGCAGAGCATCGTCGTGGTCGGGCTCGGCTATGTCGGGCTACCGCTGGCGGTGGCGCTGGCGCGGAGCTTCCCCACCACCGGGCTGGACATCAGCGCCGATCGCGTCGCCGAACTCGCCCGCGGCGAGGATCGCACCGGCGAGGTGGAGGCCGACCGGCTCGCCGCCTCGACGATCGGCTACGCCTCGGATCCCGCCGTCTGCGGGCCGGCGGACGTCTATATCGTCACCGTCCCCACCCCCGTCGACGAGCGCAACCGGCCGGACCTGCGCGCGCTGATCGCGGCGAGCGAGATGGTGGGGACGATGCTCGATCCCGCCCGCAAGCCGCTCGTGATCTTCGAGAGCACCGTCTATCCGGGCGTGACCGAGGAGCTGTGCGTGCCGGCGATGGAGCGCGCCTCCGGCCTCGTCTGGAAGCAGGATTTCGTCGTCGGCTACAGCCCCGAGCGCATCAATCCGGGCGACCGCGAACATACCGTCGATCGCATCGTCAAGGTGGTGGCCGGAGACAGCCCGGAGACCACCGCCCGCGTCGCCGCTATCTATGAGCGGGTCACGTCCGGCGGAACCTTCCGCGCCGCCTCGATCAAGGCGGCGGAAGGGGCGAAGGCGATCGAGAACGCCCAGCGCGACATCAACATCGCCTTCATGAACGAGGCGACGCGCATCTTCTCCAAGCTCGACGTCAGCATCTGGGACGTTCTGGACGCGGCGCGCACCAAGTGGAACTTCCTGCCCTTCCAGCCCGGCCTGGTGGGCGGCCACTGCATCGGCGTCGATCCCTATTATCTCTCCCACCGCGCGATCGAGCTCGGTCATATGCCGGAGGTCATCCCCGCCGCGCGGCGGGTGAACGACGATATGGGCCGCTGGATCGCCGATACGCTTTCGGCGAAGATGCTGGGGCGGCGGCTGCACGTTCTGGTGATGGGCGTCACCTTCAAGGAGGATGTGCCTGACATCCGTAACAGCAAGGTGATCGATCTCGTCCGCCGCCTGCAATATCACGGCCACGGCGTCACCCTGCACGATCCGCATGCCGATCCGGCCGAGGCGGAAGCGGAATATGGCGTCCGCATCGACGGCGAAGCCTTCACCCGCACCTATGATCTGGTCGTCGCCGCCGTTCCCCATCAGGCCTATCGCGGTATGGACGACGCCGCTCTCGCCGCGCTGATCGCGCCCGACGGGCTGTTCGCGGACGTGAAAGGCGCGTTCCGTGCCCGCGCGCTGGAATGCCCCTACTGGACGCTCTGACGCCCCTTCTCCTCTTCCTCGCGCCTCACTTCCTCCCGCCACAGCAGCAGGCCCGCCGCGGCGACCAGCGCCAGGCCGACCGATCGCCGGCCGCGCGTCAGGAGCAGGGTCGCGCCGGTGGTGAGCAGCGCCGCCGTCACCGGCCCGGCCGGGCGCACCCCGGTTCCCTTTTCCACCGCGCCGACCAGCACGGCATTGGCGAACGCATTCATCATGGCTATCATCCCCTGCGTGCCCGAAGGACGCGCTGGGGGCGGCGTGGTTCCCGCACAAATGATGTTGCACTTTGAGTCGGCTTGCCCTTTCTCGCCGCCGGAAACCGCCTATGCACACCGCGATCGTCAACCATATCCAGCCTTTCATCGACAAGATCGAAACCCGAGAAAAGCTGAGCGAGCGGGAGCATGAGGCGCTTCGCGCGCTGCCGCAGAAGCTGATCCGCACCGCCGCGCGCACCCGCATCGTCGAGGAGGGGGAGCGACCCACCCATAGCTGCGTGGTCGCCGAGGGCATGGTCTATCGCACCAAGATCGCCGAGAGCGGACGGCGGCAGATCATGTCCTTCCATGTGCCGGGGGACTTCGTCGATCTCCACACGGTGCTGTTCAAGATCGCCGATCATACGATCGAGACGGCCCGCAACGCCGCGGTGGTGATGGTCCCGCACGAGGCGATGCTGAAGACGGCGGCGGATTATCCCGCCGTCGGCCGCGCCTTCTGGTTCGATACGCTGGTGGACGCCTCGATCCTGCGTGAAACCCTGCTCAACATCGGCCGCCGCGACGCGCGCGCGCGCACCGCGCATCTGCTGTGCGAGATCACCGTCCGCCTGCGCCGGGTGGGGCTGTGCCGGGACGGGCGCTTCGAGCTGCCGCTGACCCAGACCGATCTCGCCGACGCGCTGGGCGTGACGCCGATCCACATCAACCGCGTGCTCGGCAAGTTCCGCGCGGAGCGGCTGATCGCGCTGGACGGCCGGACGGCGACGATCCTGAACTGGGCGGCGCTCAGGGATATCGGCGAGTTCGATCCCACCTACCTTCACCTCGAAGGCCCCAAGGATCTCCATCTCGAGGCGTGACGCGCGCGATGGCCGACGAACCCGTCCGCCGCATCATCCATGTCGACATGGACGCCTTCTTCGCGTCGGTGGAGCAGCGCGACGATCCGGAGCTTCGGGGGCGGCCGGTGGCGGTCGGCGGATCGCGCGAGCGCGGCGTGGTGGCGGCGGCGAGCTATGAGGCGCGGGTGTTCGGGGTGCGATCGGCGATGCCGTCCGCCAAGGCGAAGCGGCTTTGCCCGGACCTCATCTTCGTGCGCCCCCGCTTCGACGCCTATCGCGATGTGTCCCGCCAGGTCCGCGCGATCTTCGCGCGCTACACGCCGCTGATCGAGCCGCTGTCGCTCGACGAAGCCTATCTGGACGTGACGGCGGACCTCACCGGGCTCGGCAGCGCCACCGCCACCGCCGAGCGCATCCGCGCGGAGATCAGGGCGGAGACGGGGCTCACCGCGTCGGCCGGCGTCTCCTACAACAAGTTCCTCGCCAAGATCGCGTCGGACCAGAACAAGCCCGACGGGCTGTGCGTCATCACGCCCGCGAGGGGGGCCGCCTTCGTCGCCGCGCTGCCGGTGAAGCGCTTCCACGGCGTCGGCCCCAAGACCGCCGTCAAGATGGCGCGGCTCGGGATCGAGACGGGGGCGGACCTCGCCGCCCGATCGCCCGAATGGCTGCGCGAGCATTTCGGGAGCTGGGGCGATTATCTCCACGGCGCGGCGCGGGGCATCGATCATCGCCCGGTCAGCCCCGATCGTCCGCGCAAATCGGTGGGCGCGGAGAGCACCTATTTCCCCGATCTCAGGAGCCCGACCGAGCTGACCCGCGCGCTCGACGCAATCGTCGACACCGTATGGCCGCGCATCCAGTCCTGCGGCGCGCGGGGGCGCACCGTGACGCTCAAGCTGCGCTACGACGATTTCCGCACCATCACCCGCGCGCGCAGCTTCCCCGAGCCGGTGACGGACCGCGCCCGCTTCGCCGCGACGGGCGCGGAGCTGCTGGCCGCGCTCTGCCCGCCCGAACGCCCGATCCGCCTGCTGGGGCTGACGCTATCGGGGATACTCCAACCGGATGATGCGCCGCCGGCCGCCACGGAACAGCTCGCCCTGCATCTATGATCCTTCCCAGGCTTGCTCGGGAGGGGGCACGCGAAGCGTGGTGGAGGGAAGGAAGGGATTGTTTACGCGGAGACGCGGAGACGCAGAGTTTAGAAGAAAAGCCGTTCACGCGAAGGCGCGAAGGCGCGAAGAAGGTGGTGGCCGCCGCGTCAGCGGCAGAAATAACTTCGCCGCTGAAAAAATGCCGCTGCGCGGCCAAGGCAAACCTGCCAAGCCCGCCCCCTCCGCGTCTCCGCGTGAACCGTACTTCTTCGCGCCTTCGCGCCTTCGCGTGAACCATCCAAACCAACCCCGTCAGGCCTCGCCCGAAACCGCCAGCGCGGTCATGTTGACGATGCCGCGCGCGGTGGCGCTGGCGGTCAGCACATGGATGGGCTTGGAGAGGCCGAGCAGCATCGGGCCGACCGGCAGCGCGTTGCTGGCGGCGGCGAGCAGGGTGAAGGCGATGTTGGCGGCGTCCAGCGTCGGCATGACCAGCAGGTTGGCCGAGCCTTCGAGGCTGCTCGACGTCACCATCCGATCGCGCAGCAGGGGGACGAGCGCGGCGTCGGCGTGCATCTCACCGTCGATCACCAGCCCCGGCGCATCCTCGCGCACGATGCGGAGCGCGTGGCGCATCTTCTTCGCGGTCGGCGAATTGGAGGCGCCGAAATTGCTGTGGCTCAAGAGCGCCGCGCGCGGGGTGATGCCGAAGCGCCGCACCGCATCCGCCGCGAGGATCGTCATCTCCGCGATCTCCTCGGCCGTGGGATCGACGTTCATGTGCGTATCGCAGAAGAACAGCGTGCGTTCGCCGACGATCAGCGCGGAAAGCGCATAGACCCGCTTGAGGCCGGACAGACGCGGGATGATCGGCAGCACATCGGCGGTCTGCGCCCACCAGTCGGCGGTGCCGCCGCAAAGGGCCGCGTCCACCCGCCCCTCATTGAGCAGCATCGCGGCGACGATCGAGGGCCGGCCGCGCATCCGCATCGCCGCCGCGCCGGGCGTCACCCCGCGCCGGTCGACGATCGCCTGATAGCGCTCGGTCAAGGAGGCGAGCAGCGCCTCGTCGCCGTCGGGATCGACGACCTCGATCTCCTCGTCCACCCGCATCCGCAGGCCCAGCGCGCGCGCCTTCCCGGCGATCACGTCCCTCCGGCCGACCAGCACCGGGCGGGCCAGCCGCTCGTCCACCACCACCTGAGCCGCGCGAAGCACCCGCTCGTCCTCTCCCTCGGCGAAGGCGACGCGGCGATCGGCCTTGCGCGCGGCCTCGAACACCGGATGCATGAGCTGACCGGAACGATAGGCGAAGCGCTGGAGCCGCTGGGCGTAGGCGTTGAAATCGTCGATCGGGTGGCGCGCCACCCCGGTCGCCATCGCCGCGCGCGCCACCGCCGGCGCGATCAGCAGCGCGAGGCGCGGATCGAAGGGCTTGGGGATGATGTAATCCGGCCCGAACACCATGCTGGCGCCGCCATAGGCGCGCGCCACCGTCTCGTCCGGCTCGATGCGGGCGAGCTCGGCGATCGCCTCGACGCAGGCGAGCTCCATCGCCGCGTTGATCTCCGTCGCCCCGCAATCGAGCGCGCCCCGGAAGATGTAAGGGAAGCAGAGCACGTTGTTGACCTGGTTCGGATAGTCCGACCGGCCGGTGGCGACGATCGCGTCCGGCCGCACGCGCGCCACGATCTCCGGCAGGATCTCGGGCTCGGGATTGGCGAGCGCGAGGATCAGCGGCTTTTCCGCCAGCAGCGGCAGCCATTCCTCCCGGAGCACGCGCGGCGCGGAGAGGCCGAGGAAAAGGTCAGCGCCCGCCAGCACCTCGCCCAGCGTCCGAGCGTTCGTGTCCCGCGCGAAGGGCTCCAGCTCGGGGGTAAGGCCCTCGCGGTCCTTGTGGACGACGCCCTTGATGTCGGTGAGGGTCACATTGTCCTCAGGCAACCCCATCGCGATCAGCAGCCGCACGCACGCGAGCGCCGCCGCGCCCGCGCCGCTCGTCACCAGCTTCACGTCCTTGAGCTGCTTGCCCTGGAGCAGCAGCCCGTTCCGCACCGCCGCCGCGCAGACGATCGCGGTGCCGTGCTGATCGTCGTGGAAGACGGGGATGTTCATCCGCTCGCGAAGCCTCGCCTCGATCGCGAAGCATTCGGGGGCCTTGATGTCTTCGAGATTGATCGCGCCGAAGGTCGGCTCCAGCGCCGCCACCACTTCGACGAAGCGATCTGGGTCCGTCTCGTCCACCTCGATATCGAACACGTCGATGCCGGCGAACTTCTTGAAGAGCACCGCCTTGCCCTCCATCACCGGCTTGGAGGCGAGCGCGCCGATATTGCCGAGACCGAGCACCGCCGTGCCGTTCGAGATCACCGCGACGAGATTGCCGCGCGCGGTATAGTCCCGCGCCTTGTCCGGATCGGCGGCGATATCGAGGCAGGGCGCGGCGACGCCGGGCGAATAGGCGAGCGCCAAATCGCGCTGCGTCTCCATCCGCTTGGTGGGCTCGACCGAAAGCTTCCCCGCGCGCGGCTGGCGGTGATAATTGAGCGCCGCCTGGCGGAATGCCTCGTCCATGTCGTCTCCGGTGTCGCTGGGGTGTTCGCCCGAGGCCATAGCGAGCCCGCGCGCGGGGGTGAACCCTTGCGCATGCCAGTGCTCCTGCAAAAGCAGGAGCCCAGAGTTGTTGAGCGCGTCGCCCGATGCTCCTGGCTCCTGCTTTCGCAGGAGCGCTCCCGTTCCCGCCGCGAGGACTCGCAATCCGCCGCCGCGTCCCCATGTCCCGCATCCTCACGGACTCGGGAGCGTAACGATGATCGAGCTTTATTACTGGACGACGCCCAACGGCCACAAGATCACGCTGTTCCTGGAGGAAGCCGGCCTTCCCTATCGCATCCATCCGGTGAACATCGGCAAGGGCGAGCAGTTCGCGCCCGAGTTCCTGAAGATCGCCCCCAACAACCGCATCCCCGCCATCGTCGACACCGAGCCGGCCGACGGCGGCGAACCCGTCAGCCTGTTCGAATCCGGCGCGATCCTCGTCTATCTCGCCGACAAGACCAGCCGCTTCTTCGGGGAGACGCAGCGGCAGAAGGCCGAAACGTTGCAGTGGCTGATGTGGCAGATGGGCGGCCTCGGCCCGATGGCCGGGCAGAACGGCCACTTCACCCTCTACGCGCCCGAGCCCGTGCCCTACGCGATCGACCGCTATGTGCGCGAGACGACGCGGCTCTACGGCGTCATGGACAAGAGGCTGGCGGATCGCTCCTTCCTGGCGGGCGAGGATTACAGCATCGCCGACATGGCCTGCTATCCCTGGATCGTGCCGTGGGAGCGGCACCGCCAGAAGCTCGACGATTTCCCCAACCTCAAGCGCTGGTTCGAGACGATCGCCGAACGCCCCGCCACCAAGAGCGCCTACGCCAAAGCGGAGGAGATCAACCCCCAGCCCGCGCCGATGACGGATGAGGAGCGGAAGGTGCTGTTCGGGCAAGGCGCGCGCTGATCCTCCCCGAGCAAGCTCGGAAGGATGGGAGTTGCCCCCGGCTTCGTCCCGATGCACAAGCGGGCGCAACTGGTAACGGGAGATACCAATGAAGCTCGCCTCGCTGAAGCACGGCCGCGACGGCCGGCTGGTCGTCGTATCGGACGATCTCGCCTGGTGCGCGCGTGCGAGCCACATCGCCCCCACCCTCCAGGCGGCGCTGGACGATTGGGACAATGCCGCGCCCGCGCTCGCCAATCTCGCCGTCGATCTGACGCACGAGGCGATCCCGCGCGAGCGCTTCCACGAGCGCGACGCCGCCGCCGCCCTGCCCCGCGCCTATCAGTGGGCGGACGGCTCGGCCTATGTGAACCATGTCGAGCTGGTGCGGCGCGCGCGCGGCGCGACCATGCCGGAGAGCTTCTGGACCGATCCGCTGATGTATCAGGGCGGATCGGACGGCTTCCTCGCTCCCCGCGATCCGATCCCGCTCGCCGATCCCGCCTGGGGCTGCGACATGGAAGGCGAGGTGGCGGTGATCACGGGCGACGTGCCGCAGGGCGCGAGCCGGGAGGAGGCGCTGGCGGCGGTCCGGCTGGTCTGCCTCGTCAACGACGTGTCGCTGCGCGGGCTGATCCCGGGCGAGCTCGCCAAGGGCTTCGGCTTCTTCCAGTCCAAGCCCGCCTCCGCGCTCTCGCCGGCGGCCGTCACGCCCGACGCGCTGGGCGACGCCTGGCGGGACGGCAAGCTCCATCTGCCGTTGCTGGTGACGCTGAACGGCCGGCCCTTCGGCAAGGCGAACGCGGGCGTGGACATGACCTTCGATTTCGGCACGCTGATCGCCCACGCCGCGAAGACGCGGGCGCTCGGCGCGGGCACCGTCATCGGTTCCGGCACCGTCTCCAACCGCGATGCGGACGGCGGGCCGGGCAGGCCGATCGCCGAAGGCGGGCTCGGCTACAGCTGCATCGCGGAGGTCCGCACCGTCGAGACGATCCTGCGCGGCGCGGCGGAGACGCCCTTCCTCCAGCCCGGCGACACGGTGCGGATCGAGATGAAGGACGCGCACGGCCACAGCATCTTCGGCGCGATCGAGCAGACCGTTTCGCCAGTCGACTGACCGTTTCCGCTCCGCTACGGCTTACGTAAACGGAAAGCGGAGGCGGCGATGATCGAACGATTGAGCGAAACGGAGCGCGCGGAGCTGCTGCCCGCGCTCCCGCACTGGACGCACGAGCCCGCGCGCGACGCGATCCGCCGCCGCTTCCAATTCGAGGATTTCGTCGCCGCCTTCGGCTTCATGGCGAAGGTCGCGCTGCTGGCCGAGAAGGCGGACCATCATCCCGAATGGTCGAACGTCTGGAACAAGGTGGACATTTTGCTCACCACCCATGACGCGGGCGGGCTGACGAAGCGCGACATCGCGCTCGCCCGCGCGATTGACGGCGTGGCCGAGGGGGCGCGATCGGCATGAGCCTGCCCGCCCTGTTCGATCGCCTGCGTCTGCCGGCGATCGGCTCGCCGATGTTCATCGTCTCCAACCCCGATCTGGTGATCGCCCAGTGCAAGGCGGGGATCGTCGGCTCCTTCCCCGCCTTGAACGCCCGGCCGGCGAGCCAGCTCGACGAGTGGCTGCATCGGATCGAGGAGGAACTCGCCGCCTGGGATCGCGATCATCCGGATGCCCCCGCCGCGCCCTTCGCCGTCAACCAGATCGTCCACCGCAGCAACGCGCGGCTGGAGGAGGATATGGCGGTATGCGCCAAATGGCGCGTGCCGATCGTCATCACTTCGCTCGGCGCGCGCGAGGATGTGAACGCGGCCGTCAAGGGCTGGGGCGGCATCACCCTGCATGACGTGATCGACGATCGTTTCGCCCGCAAGGCGATCGAGAAAGGCGCGAGCGGACTGATCGCCGTCGCCGCCGGGGCGGGCGGACATGCGGGCCGCCTCTCCCCCTTCGCGCTGGTGCAGGAGATACGGGAGTGGTTCGAAGGGCCGCTGGCGCTCTCCGGCGCGATCGCCACGGGCCGCGCCGTGCTCGCCGCCCAGGCGATGGGGGCCGACCTCGCCTATATCGGCTCCCCCTTCATCGCCACCCATGAAGCCGCCGCCGCCCCCGCCTACAAGCAGGCGATCGTGGAGGGTCGCGCCGCGGACATCCTCTACACCGATCTCTTCACCGGCGTTCACGGCAATTACCTGCGGTCCTCGATCACTGCCGCCGGGCTCGATCCTGACAATCTGCCCAAGAGCGACCCTTCCGCCATGAGCTTCGGCGGCGGCGCGGCCAAGGCGTGGCGGGACATCTGGGGTTCGGGCCAGGGCATCGGCGCGGTCCGCGCGATCGAGCCGGCGGAAGTCAGGATCGCGCGGCTGATCGAGGAATATCGGAATGCGCGGAAAGCGCTGCTCGGTCCGGCCTGAACGGCGCGATCCTAGCGCGCGATGATCCGCAGCGCCTCGATCTGGGCGGGGCTGTAGCCGAAGCCGGCGAGCTGGGCGGCGTAATCGGCGGCGCGGGCGCCTTCGCGGCGGACGGCGCAGACGAAGCGGCGCACCGCCTCCAGCCGGGGATCGGCGAGCGGGCGCGGCGGCTCGAAACCGAACAGCGCGCGGGAAAGGCGGCGCAGCCTGCCGGCCGGTTTGTCGCCGGCCGCGCAGCCGCAGCGATCGGCGTCGCGCAACGCCACCGTCACCGCCTGCCAGTCGCTCCGCGAAAGCTCGGTTTCTCCTACGGGATCGAACGCCATCTCAGCCTCCAGTCGCCGGTGTAGATAGGAATGGCTGGCTTTCCGTTAAAGCCGGATAAGATAGGCCGAACCTTTCGAGGAAATCGAATGCCCAGCCCCGGAACGCCCACCTACGATCAGCTCCGCATCTTCCTCGCCATCGTCGAAACCGGCAGCTTCGCCGCCGCCGGAAAGCGCCTCAACCGCGCCACCTCCGTCATCAGTTACGGCGTCGCCAATCTGGAGATGCAGCTCGGCCTCACATTATTCGATCGCGAAGGCGCGCGCCGCCCCGTCCTCACCGAAGCGGGGCGAGCGGTGCTGGCGGAGGCGCGGACGATCGCGCACGGCATGGACGGGCTGCGCGCCAAGGTGAAGGGCCTGCTCGAAGGGCTGGAGGCGGAGGTGACGCTGGCGGTGGACGTGATGCTGCCCACCGCCTGGCTTGCCCGCGTGCTCGATGCTTTCCATCACGATTTCCCGACGGTGGCGCTGCGCCTCCATGTCGAGGCGCTGGGCGCGGTGGCGGCGCTGGTGCTGGAGGGCCGCGCCGTGATCGGGGTGAGCGGCCCGCTCGCCGCCGAGCTGGAGGCGCTGGACCGGCGCGCGCTCGGCAGCGTGCCGCTGGTTCCCGTGGCCGCCCCCTCGCACCCGCTGGCGCGGGAGAAGCCGCTCCAGCCGGGCGCGGGGCGCGAGCATGTCCAGCTCGTCCTCACCGATCGCTCGCCGCTGACGGCGGGGCGGGATTTCTCCGTGCTGAGCGACCGGAGCTGGCGGCTCGCCGATCTCGGCGCCAAGCATGCGCTGCTCAAGGAGGGGATCGGCTGGGGCAATATGCCGCTGCCGCTTGTCGAGGCCGATCTCGCCTCGGGCGCGCTGGTCAGGCTGGAGATGCCGGACCGGCCCGCGCTCGATTACGGATTCGACGGTATCTGGCGGAGCGACACGCCGCCCGGCCCGGCCGCCTGCTGGCTGCTCGATCACCTCGCCGAGCAATGCGGCGCGGGCGATCGCAGCGCCCTCCCCTCCGATCAAGGCGGCTGATCGCGCCGGATCGGCCGCGTCGGCATTCCCTTTCGGCATTTCTCCCTCGTATCGACAAAGCCCCTCGCCCAAGGAACCGTATCTGGTATACCAAAATGCGAACCGGAAGATTGGCAGGGGTTGAATGGTGTTGAAGGCAATGTTGGCGGCGGCGCTTCTCCTGGCGGCCGGAAGCGCGACGGCGCTGCCGCCGGTTTCCCCCGCGCTGATCGAGCGTTCGGTCCACCTTCGCGCGGACTGGGAATATCTCACCCGCGACGTCGCCGATCCGGCGGTGTGGGCGAAGGACGGCCGGACCTTCTCCTATCGCAAGACGGTGGCGGGCGGCTTCGCCTTCGTCACCTATGATCCGGCGACGGGCGCGAAGACGCCGGCCTTCGATCAGGCCCGCGTCGCCGCCGCGCTCGGCAAGGCGACGGGCGAGGCGGTCCAGCCGCTCCGCCTGCCCTTCGACAGCTTCGCGTTCGAGGACGGCGGCAAGGCGATCCTCTTCGAGATGGACGAGAAACGCTGGCGCTGCACGCTCACCGATTATGTCTGCGCCCAGCCGCCCCGCAAGCATCAGCCGCGCGGCTTCGGCGTGGTGCGCGATCTCCGCGTGGCCGCCGACAACCACCCGCGCCGCTCGCCCGACGGCAAGTGGGAGGCGCATGTCGAGAATTACAATATCGCGATCCGGCCGGTCGGCGGCGCGTGGAAGCGGATCAGCATGGATGGATCGGAGGGCGATTTCTACGATCCCGAATCGATCCGCTGGTCCCCGGATTCGCGAAAGCTGGTCGCCTATCGGGTGACGCCCGGTTACGCGCGCTATGTTTACAAGGTCCGCTCCTCGCCCGAGGATCAGCTCCAGCCGGAGCTCACCAAACAGCTCTATCCCAAGCCGGGCGACCGGGTGGATATCGATCGGCCGGTGCTGTTCCACGTCGCCGACGGGCGCGAGATCGCCATCCCCACCGATCTCTTCCCCAATCCCTATGACATGAGCGATCTCGAATGGCGCAAGGACAGCGCCAGCTTCTCCTTCGTCTATGAGCAACGCGGGCACCAACTCGCCCGCGTCGTCTCGGTCGATGCGGAAACAGGCAGGCCCCACGCTGCGATCACCGAGACGGCCAGGACCTTCATCGACGAGGGCCGCCGCTTCCTGTGGGTGAGCGACGACGGCCGGCGGATGATCTGGCTGTCCGAGCGGGACGGCTGGAACCATCTCTACATGTTCGACGCCGCGAGCGGGAAGGTGATCCGCCAGATCACCAAAGGGCCTTGGGTGGTCCGCCAGGTGGTCAAGGTCGATCCTGAGGCCGGGCGCATCTATTTCCTGGCGGGCGGGATGACGCCGGGCGAGGATCCCTATTTCCAGCATTTCTACCGGATCGATTTCGACGGCAGCCATCTGACCCCGCTGACCCCGGCGCGCGCCTATCATGACGTCGCGCTCGCGCCGGACATGAAGAGCTTCGTCGACACCTATTCGCGCGTCGATATGCCGCCCGTCTCCGAACTCCGCCGCACCAGCGACGGATCGGTGATCGCCACGATCGAGAAGGCGGACATCTCCCGCCTGCTCGCCGCCGGCTTCAAGGCGCCTGAGCCGTTCATCGCCAAGGGGCGGGACGGCAAGACCGACATTTACGGCCTGATCGTCAAGCCGCGCGATTTCGATCCCGCCAAGCATTATCCGGTGATCGAGAATATCTACGCCGGCCCGCACGACAGCTTCGTGCCCAAGACCTGGTGGCCGTTCGGCTATCATGCCGGGGGCGACAAGGTGATCGGAATGCAGTCCCTCGCCGATCTCGGCTTCATCGTCGTCCAGATCGACGGCATGGGCACCGCCAACCGATCGCGCGCCTTCCACGCTGTCGCGTGGAAGAACATCGCGGACGCGGGCTTCCCCGATCGCATCCTGTGGCACAAGGCGGCCGCCGCGAAGTTCCCCTGGTACGACATCAGCAACGGCGTCGGCATCTACGGCGGATCGGCGGGCGGGCAGGATACGCTGCTCGGCCTGCTCTTCCATCCCGATTTCTACAAGGTCGGGGTGGCCTTCGCCGGCTGTTACGACAACCGCATGGACAAGATCAGCTGGAACGAACAGTGGATGGGCTGGCCGGTGGACCAGAGCTATTCCGCCTCCTCCGGAGTCGACAATGCCTGGCGGCTGAAAGGCAAGCTGCTGATGATCTGGGGCGAGCTGGACGACAATGTCGATCCCTCCTCCACGCTCCAGGTCGTCCACGCGCTCATCAAGGCGGGCAAGAGCTTCGAGATGGTCGAAGCGCCGGGCGAAGGGCATTCGGTCGGCCGATCGACCGGGCCGATCGACTATTTCCAGCGCAAGGAATTCGATTTCTTCCTGCGCAACCTGGCGCACCGGGAAACGCCGGACTGGAACGCGATTTCGGATGCGACGCCGGGGCGATAGCGAAGGGGCGCGTTAGCGCATCGGCCCCCAATCCGAATCGCTTCCGTTCGCCCTGAGGAGGGCTGAGCTTGTCGAAGCCCCGTCTCGAAGGGCATGGTGCTTCGAGACGCCGCTTCGACTGCGCTCAGCGGCTCCTCAGCACGAACGGGTCAGATTAAACGCTCCGTGCACTATCTCGGCCGCCGCAGCACCACATAGAGCGCGCCCGCGCCGCCGTGCTTCGGGTGGGCGGTCCGCACCGCCGCGATGCGATCGGCGTGGGGCGAGCAGGCCAGCCAATCGCCGATCGAGGCGCGGATCATGCCGCGCGCCGGGCGGCCGCCGATGCGATCGCCGCGTTCGCGCGGCGGCCGGCCCGTCACCACCAGCAGCAACCGCGCGCCGGACGCGAGCGCGCCGGCCAGCCCGGCCTCCAGCGCGGCGTGGGCGGCGGCGAGCGTGTGACCGTGGAGATCGAGGGTGCGATCGGGCACGACCGAGCCGCGCCGGAGCCTCCGATCCCACCCGCCGTCGAGCGTCTCGCCGGGGCCGGAAGGGCGCGCCCCCGGCTTCGGGATCGGCGCGGGCCGGGGATCAGGCGGGGGAACCGCCGGCGCGCTCGCCAGCATCGCGGCGCGGATCGTCGTCCGCCGACCGCCCAGCGGCCGGACGGTTTGCGTGACCTTGCGCCACAGCGCCTCCGCGTCAGGATCGAGCGGCCTGTCCGCCATCGTCGCCGAGCCGCGCCAGCGTGCCCTTGGGCAGCAGCAGCCAGGCGAGCCCGCGCGCGGACATGCCGCCCGCGATCCGCGCGGCCTCCTCGCCCGCGCCCCAGAAGGTGTCGAAGCGGTTGGGGCCCTTGATCGCGCCGCCGGTATCCTGCGCCACCCACAGCCCGGCGGCGTCGGTTCGATCGGCCGAGAGCCAGACCGGCGCGCCCAGCGGCGTGAAGGCGGGATCGGCGGCGACCGAGACATGCGCCGTGACCGGCACGCCCATCGCGCCGATCGGGCCGGGGCCGGTCAACGTCTTGAAGAAGACATAGCTCCTGTCCTGCCGCATCACCGAATCGGCCTGATCGGGATGCGCCTTGAGCCACGCGACGATGCCCTGCATCGAGCCCTGATCGCGGGTGATGAGGCCATGATCGATCATCCAGCGGCCGATGCCGGTATAGGGCTGGCCGTTCTGCCCGGCGTAACCGATCCGCATCACCTGCCCGTCCGGCAGACGCACGCGGCCCGAGCCCTGGATCTGGAGGAAGAAGAAGGCGATCGGATCGGCGGCGTAGCCGATCACCGGCGCCTTGCCGCGCACCGCGCCGTCCTCGATCGCGCCCCGATCGGGATAGGGGACGAGCTTGCCGTTCTGCACCTTCCCCCGGATGGTGCGGCCCTTGAGATCGGGCGCGAACTGGCCGAGGTCCGCCGTCACCAGATCGTCGGGAAGCCCATAGATGGGAATGTCGTAGCCGAGGCGCGGCTGCTGCGAGCCCTGAATCTCCGGCTCGAAATAGCCGGTGGCGAAGAGCTTCCCCTCGCCGATCCGCGCGGTTTCGAAATAGCGGTTGAAGAATCCCACCGCCTCATCCCGCGGCCAGCCGTTCACGGCGTCGCAGGCGGGCTTCCAGTCGGCGTTGCGGGTGAGGCCGCTCCTGTCCTCGCGCTTCAGCAGCGCGGCGCAGGAGGTGCGGAAGGCGACGAGCGCCGCGCCCGCGCGGCTCGGGTCGATCGGCAGGGCGGAAACCGCCGGGCCGGGCCGCACCCCCGCCTCTATCGCATCGGAAACCGCCGGGCCCGAAGGCGGCGCGGGATGGACGGGCGGCGGCGGGCCGTTCGACACCTCGGCCGAACGGGGCGCGACGCAGGAAGCGAGGGACAGCCCGAGCGCGACGGCGGCTGCCGCCGGGGCGAGCCGCCTCATGCGGCCTCGTCGGTCTCGATCAGGATCCAGTTGGGATCGTCGGAGCGGACATGGCGGCTGAACGTCCACAGATCATGGGTCTGCACCGCGTCCGAAAGCGATCCGGCCACCACATTGCCCTCCGCATCGCGGGTGACGGCGGCGATGTCCGCGTCGAAGCGCACCGTGACGATGGCCATCTGCCCGGCGACGCCGGCGCTGTCGATCACCGCCCGCTCGATGCCGACCAGCCGGTTGTCGAGCGTCTCGCCCGCCTCGCGCCGCGCCGCGATCGCGCCGCTGAACGCATCATACACCTTGTCGTCGACCAGCCGCTTGAGCTCCGCCTCGTCGCCGCGCCAGAAGGCTTCGAGCACCATGCCGTAGGCCGAGCGCGCGCCTTCGAGGAAGCCGGACACGTCGAAATGCGGATCGGCGGCGACGATCGCGCGCACGCCTTCCACGGCGCGCGGCTCGATCGGGCCGGAGAGCGCCGTCACCTGATCCAGCCGGCGCTCGGCCGGGCTTTCCGCCACGGGACGCGCGATCAGCGGCGAGGAGGACTGGAGATCGGCCGGCTTGGCGATCGGCTGCTCATGCCCCGTCCTGCGGCCCAGCACGGCATAAAGCCGCAGGGCCACGAACAGGGCGACGCACGCCAGGATGATGATCTCGGGCACCGAACCTCCAGCCGACAACATTAAAAGTCCTTCGGTCAACAATCGGTTCCCTACATAGTCGAGCAGGCGTCCCGTTTCAAACGCATGCGCATGGGCCGCGCCATTGCTCTCGCCCGCCCCGGCTGCTACCGCGCGCCGCGATCATCGGCGGGCATGGCGCGGCCGCGCTCCGCAGCGAATATGAGGACAGGATATCATGGCCGAGAATGAGGGCCCGCTCTTTTCCAATGCCGAGCCCAACGGCGAGGATACCCAGCCGCAGGTCGGCATGGTGGCGCAATATGTGAAGGATTTCTCGTTCGAGAATCCGAACGCGCCGGCCGTCTATTCCTGGGCGGGCCAGCCGCGCATCGACGTGCAGTTCAACATCGCCACGCAGCAGGTGGCCGATGATCTGCACGAAACCGCGCTCAAGATCGAGATCACGGCCGAGGGCGACGAGGGCGTCGCGTTCAAGCTGGAGCTGCTCTACGGCGGCCTGTTCGCGCTCCGCAACGTGCCGGCGGACGCGGTGCAGCCCTTCGTGCTGGGCGAGGCCCCGCGCCTGATGTTCCCCTTCGCCCGCCGGGTGGTGGCGGACGCGGTGCGCGACGGCGGTTTCCCGCCGCTGATGCTCGATCCGATCGACTTCAACGGGCTCTACTACACCCAGCTCGCCCAGCAGGGCGCGATGGGCGAGCCGGCCGGCCAGGCTTGAGGTTTCCGATCGGGGAACTGCATGGGCCATCTCTCGTCGCCCCCGCGCAAGCGGGAGCCCATCTCCTGTGCTATGACGAGCGGCATGGCCGGGGAGATGGGCCCCTGCCTGCGCACGGGCGACGATCCTTTCATGGCTGACCAGGCGTGAGCCTCGTCAAGAACACCGCCACGATCGGCGGGCTCACGCTCGTCAGCCGGGTGCTGGGCTTCGCGCGCGATACGCTGGCCGCGCAGTTCCTCGGCGCGGGTTACGCCAATGACGCTTTCCTGATCGCCTGGCGGCTGCCCAACCTGTTCCGCGCGCTGTTCGCGGAGGGAGCCTTCGCCTCCGCCTTCATCCCGCTGTTCAACCGGGAGATGGGGCGCGAGAAGAACGGCCTTCCCGCCGCTCTGCGCTTCGCCGAGGATACGCTCTCCGTCCTCCTCCCCGTCCTTATCCTGTTCACCGCGCTGATGATGGCGGGCGCGGGGGCGATCGTCTGGGCGATGACCGGCGGCTTCAAGGAAAGCGGCGGGCCGGAGCAGTTCCGCCTCGCCGTCGAATTGACGCGGATCACCTTCCCCTATCTGCCGCTCATCAGCCTGGTGAGTCTCGCGGGCGGCATCCTCAACTCGCTCGATCGCTTCTGGGTGAACGCCGCGACGCCGGTGCTGCTGAACGTCTGCCTGATCGCCGGGCTGCTCTTCTTCCGGGGCCATACCGATGTCGAGACGGCGCGGACGCAGGCGATCATGGTCTCGGTGGCGGGCGCGGTGCAGCTCGCCTGGATGGTGCAGGCGTGCTGGGCGGCGGGCGTCAAGCTCCGCATCAAGCGCCCCACCCTCACGCCCGCGGTGCGCGAGCTGCTGCGGATCATCTGGCCCGCCGCGCTCGGCGCGGGCGCGGTGCAGTTCAACCTGCTGATCTCCACCTCGCTCGCCGCGACCTATCTGCCCGAAGGCTCCGTTTCCTATCTCTATTACGCCGATCGGCTGAACCAGTTGCCCTTGGGCCTGATCGGCATCGGCGTGGGCACCGCCATGCTGCCCGGCCTCTCCCGCCAGATCGCGCGCGGGGACGACGGCGGCGCGCTCCACACGCAGAACCGCGCGATCGAGCTTTCGCTGCTGCTGACCCTTCCAGCCACCGCCGCGCTGCTGATCGCCTCGACGCCGATCCTGCGCGCGCTGCTCCAGCACGGCCAGTTCGGCGCGCACGCGACCCTGGAGAGCGCCGCCGCGCTTTCCGCCTTCTCGCTGGGGCTGCCCGCCTACATCCTCATCAAGGTGCTCGTGCCGGGCTTCTACGCCCGCGCGGATACGAAAACGCCGGTGAAGATCGCGCTGATCGCGATGCTGGTAAACCTGATCGGCAATTTCGCGCTGATCTGGCGCTTCGCCCATGTCGGCCTCGCCTTCTCGACCGCGCTTTCCGCCTGGATCAACGCCGGGCTGCTCTACTGGACGCTGAAGCGGCGCGGCCATTTCCATGTCGACGCGCGGCTGAAGCGGAGCGCGATCCGGCTCGGCCTCGCGACGCTGGTGATGGCGGCGGCGCTGGCGGCGCTGAGCCCGATCGTGGACGCCCATGTCGGCGGCCGGCTGTTCGCGCGCATCCTCTGGCTGGGCGGCTTCATGGGGCTGGCGGCGGCGCTCTATTTCGTCTGCGCCTTCCTGTTCGGCGCGTTCCGCCCCGCCGAGCTCAAGGCGCAGATGACGCGCCGCGCTTGACCTGAGACGAACGGTCGGCGAGAGCGCCGCCATCATGGCAAAGCGCATCGTCTCGGGCATCCAGCCCACCGGCAACCTGCATCTCGGCAATTATCTCGGCGCGATCGTCAACTGGGTGCGCATGCAGGACGAGGCGGCGGCGGAAGGGGGCGACTGCTTCTTCTTCCTGGCGGACCTGCACGCGATCACCGTCCACAACGATCCGCAGGAGCTCGCCGCCAATGTCCGCCAGATGGCGGCGGCGCTGATCGCGGCGGGGATCGACCCCGAACGCTCCACCCTGTTCAACCAGGCGGCGGTGCCCGCGCACACCGAGCTGAGCTGGCTGCTCTCCGGCACGGCGCGGGTCGGCTGGCTCAACCGCATGACCCAGTTCAAGGACAAGGCGGGCAAGAACCGCGAGGGCGCGTCGGTGGGCCTCTACACCTATCCGGTGCTGATGGCGGCCGACGTGCTCGCCTATCGCACCACCCATGTGCCGGTGGGCGAGGACCAGAAGCAGCATCTGGAGCTCGCACGCGACATCGCGATCAAGTTCAACACCGATTTCGGCGTCGATCTGTTCGTGGCCCCCGAGCCGATGATCCCGCCGACCGCGGCGCGGATCATGTCGCTGCGGGACGGCACGGCCAAGATGTCCAAGTCCGATCCCTCGGAGATGAGCCGCATCCACCTGACCGACGACGCGGACACGATCGCCGCCAAGATCCGCAAGGCCAGGACCGATCCCGATCCCCTGCCCGCCGAGGCGGAGGGTCTGGAGGGCCGGCCCGAGGCGAAGAACCTCGTCGGCATCTACGCCGCGCTGGCGGGGGAGAGCGTGGCCGACGTGCTGGGCCGCTTCTCGGGGCAAGGCTTCGGCGCGTTCAAGCCCGCGCTCGCCGACCTGCTGATCGAGCGGCTGCGGCCGATCACGACGCGGCTGGACGAGCTGGCGCGCGATCCGGCCGAGCTCGATCGCATCCTCGCGCACGGCGCCGAGAAGGCGCGCGGCGCGGCCGAGCCGACGGTCGCGGCGGCCTACGCCGCGCTCGGCCTGCGTCGCGGCTGAGCGACGGCCCTATTTCTTCGGCACGGAATCCTGCTCCAGCGCGTCGCCCGCGGCGCTGATCTGGGCGCCGCGCTTCTTGAGCTCCTCGACGCACTGAGCTTGCAGGGACGCTATCGTCGAGTCGTCGAGCTTCGGGGCTTCGGCCCTGGCGGCGGCGGTGAGGTCGATGTCCGGATCGCCGCCGAACACCTCGCCCGCGAAGAACATCGAGGCGCGCAACGCCTGGTCCTTGCCGTTCTCGTCCACGGACGGGCTCTGGCTCACCGCGCCCATGGCCAGCAGGCATTGGACATTATGCGCCACCGCGGGCGAGACGTTCGCGGCCGTCGTCGGCGCGGCGGCCGAAGCGGATGCGGCCAGAATCGCCGCGCCGGCCGTCAAAATCATTTTCCTCATCCCTGTTTTCCCCCATGTTGCGGACGCGGAACGGAATCGTTCGAGTCGTCGCGCCGGCCTTCGATGCCTCGAATCTCCGCCCGACGAGCCGTCGTCCGCGCCGGCGGATCACCTCGCAACCCCACGCAACCTGATACGTTCAACGCATATTCAGCACGTTTGGCAGATAAAGAAACTGAAATCCAAGGCCGTAACGCCCTCGCTCCGTCTTAGAGGATGCCATGACAATCAAACGCTCGCTGCTCGCGCTCGCCGCCCCGCTGATGCTGCTCACCGCCGGGGGCTGCGCGACGGGCCTCTCCACCAACGTCTCGCGCTTCCAGCGCATGCCCGTGCCCGAAGGCCAGACCTTCCGCATCGAGGCGGCCAATCCGGCCAATCGCGGCGGCATCGAGTTCGGCCAGTATGCGGGCGACGTCGCCGCGCGGCTCGCCCAGCTCGGCTATCGTCCGGTCACCTCCTCCGGCCCGGCCGACATGATCGTCCAGCTCGATTACGGCGTCGACCACGGCCAGCAGCATGTCCGCACCACGCCCGGCTTCGATTGCGGCTGGGGCTATGGCCCGTGGGGCGGACCCGGCTTCGGCTGGGCGCGCCCGGGCTGGGGTTGGGGCTGGGGCTGGGGCGGCCCGCCGCTCAGCCCGTGGGATTGCCCCGATGTCGAGAGCTACACCGTCTATACGAGCTGGCTGACCATGACGATCACCCGTTCGGACGGCGAGCGCCTGTTCGAAGGCCGCGCCCGCGCCCATTCGGCGACCGACGACCTGACCAGGCTGGTGCCCGATCTGATCCAGGCGATGTTCACCAACTTCCCCGGCAATTCGGGCCAGGACATCCGCATCACCGTACCGCCCCGCCGGGGCTGAGCGACGGTTCGGGAAGGAAAGCGGCCGGCCCCTGCGTCGGCCGCTTTTTTATGCGGGGGAGGCCGGAGCGTTTGCGCATCCGGGGCCTGCGCATGTCGGGCAACCGAGCTGCTGAGCTGCTGAGCTGTTGGAAATGCGGGCGCACGTTTCCCGCTGGTGGGTAAGAGGAGGATAGCGGCCGGCGCGTTCTCTTGCCGCGCACCCGGGTCGCGGCCCGAACTGTGGGGCCGCTGGACGCTCTTCGGGAGCGCCCGGTTTGGCGGGACCGCTTTCGGGTCTACCCACTCAGGCAAGGGGCGTTTGCCGGCGGTCAGGCCGTTGGACATGAAACGCGAAGCTTCGGCTTGAACCGGATGACTCCGCG
>DASSTK010000257.1:0-2130 GCA_035707945.1 Sphingomonas sp. | reverse complement strand
CCCGTGACGGCGATCACGCCGGGATAGGAGGCGGGATATTGGGGCGGCGCGGCCGGGCCGTCATTGCCGACCGCCGCCACCACGATCACACCCCTGGCCTGAAGCGCGCGCACCCCCCTTTCCAGTAAAGGGTTGGGCGGCCCGACCAGGCTGATGTTGACGACGCGCGCGCCGCGGGACGCCAGCCACCCCATCGCGCGCAGGATCGCCACCGCCGATCCGTTGGCGGGCGATCCGCCATAGACGTCCGCGACGAGCAAGGGGTTGCCCGGCGCGGCCCCGCTGAACGCGCCGTCATGCCCGACCAGCAGCGAGGCGACGGCGGTGCCGTGCCCGCTCGGCTTCGGATCGCCCGCGAAGCCGCGCTGCTCGATGGAGACGGCCTTGAAGGCGGGATGCGCGCCCACGCCGCCGTCGATCAGCCCGATCGGCGCGCCGCCGCCCGAACCGCCGTGCCGGGCGGCCTTGCCCTCCGACGGGGCCAGCGTGGCGTAGGCGGGCTGATAGACCGGATCGAGGGTGTAATCCCCGTCCGGATCGAGCTTGCGCAGTTTCCCGATCGCGTCGCGGGCATGTTCATGCTTCGGCGGCGCGAGCACGGTCAGATCGATGCCGATCCCGCTCACCGCTTCGCGGCGCAGCAGGCTGAAGCCCGCGGCCAGTGCCTTGGCGAGCGATCGCGGCGAAAGCCCGATGCCGACGATCTCGCCCCGCCGGATCGGATTGCCGTGATCGTCCGTATCGAGCTCACGAGGGTAATCATCCACCAGCGCCCGCAGGCGTTCGCGCCGGAGCGTCAGCAGCGAGGCGGGCGAGGCGTCGCGCGCGATGCCGCCCAGCCAATCGAGCGATCGCGCGACGGGCGCACCGAGCATCGGCGCGGGAGCGGCCGTGGGCGGGCCCAACAGCGGGCCGGTCAGCCCGCCGAGCGGACCCGATCCGAGGCCGGGCAGAAGCTGCGCCCCGGCCGGAACGCCGAGCGCGATCAGCCCCCCGATCAGCCACCGCATCGCCTTCACCCGCATCTCGGCCCTTTCCTTTTCACGCTTCCCGAAGGATGAAACGCCTCGCGCCCGTCGTTTCATCCCCATGAACAAGAGGCCGGCAAGTGGAGGATTTCGAATCCGCGCTCGAAGCGGTGCTTCCGCGCCTGCGGCGCTTCGCGCATGGCCTGGCGCGCAACCCGGCCGATGCGGACGATCTGACCCAGGCGACGGCCGAGCGGGCGCTCAGATCGCGCGCGCAATTTCAGCCGGGGACGAGCATCGTCGGCTGGTCGATGCGGATCATGCGCAATCTGTGGATCGACACCGCGCGCGCGAAAAGCCGCCGCGACAAGGTGCTGGCCCCGGCCGAGCAGGGCGAGACGGTGGGCGAGGAAGGCGCGGCCGAATCGCATGTCGAGCTTCATTATGTGATGCGCGCGCTCGGCCATCTGCCGGACGAGCAGCGCGAGGCGGTGGCGCTGGTGATGATCGAGGGCCTCGCCTATCGCGAGGCGGCGGAGGTGCTGGACGTGCCGATCGGCACGCTGACCAGTCGGCTGGTGCGTGGGCGGCAGGCGTTGCTCGGGCTGCTCGGGGAGGAATGAGTCATGGCTGATTCCGCCATCGGTGAAGAGGAGCTGGTCGCCTGGATCGACGGCGAGCTGGAAGGCCCGGAAGCCGAGCGCGTCGCGCGCGCGGTGGCGGAGAATCCGGCTCTCGCGGCGCGCGCCGAGGCGCATCGCCGATTGGCTTCACGGCTTCAGGCCGCCTTCGCCCCGATAGCGGAGGAGCCGGTCGCCCTGCGCGTCGCGCCGCCCGCCCCCGTCGTCTCGCTGGCCGAAGAGCGCGCCCGGCGCGGAGGGCCGCCGCGCCGCTGGGCCTTGCCGGGCGCGATCGCGGCGAGCCTGCTGGTCGGCGTGCTGGTCGGTCATCAGACATGGGGCGGCGGCGCGGGCGTCGCCGATCGGGCAGACGCGCTGGCGCTCGCCGCGCCTATCGGCCATGCGCTCGACACGCAGCTTTCCGGCGCATCCGGGCCGGTGCGCATCCAGCTCTCCTTCCGTGATCAGGCGGGCGACTATTGCCGCAGCTTCACCGCCCGGCATTTCGGCGGCGTCGCCTGCCGCGCCGACGGCGGCTGGCG
>DASSTK010000256.1:0-2126 GCA_035707945.1 Sphingomonas sp. | reverse complement strand
GACTTCGCTCGGGGCGAACGGAGAGGGTAAAGGATAGAATGACCGATCGCCCCGTCATCCTCGTTGCCCAGCCGCATCTGGCGCGGCTGATCCCGTTGCTGGCGCAATGGTACGAGCCGCTGGCGCTGTGGGAGGAGGCGGACCGGCCCCGGATCGGCGAGGCGCGGGCGATGGTGGCGGCGGGCGAGTTCGCGATCCCGCCGGAGCTGATCGAGCGGATGCCGAAGCTGGGGCTGATCGCCTGCTTCACGGTGGGCTATGACGGCATCGACGTGGGCTGGGCGCGCGAGCGGGGCATCCTGGTCGGCCACGCGCATGACGCCAATGACGAGGATGTGGCCGACCATGCGATCGGCATGATCGTCGGCCAGCGGCGCGCGATCGTTTCGGGCGACAGGCTGCTGCGCGCGGGCGGCTGGCACGCGCGCGAGAAGACGCTGACCCGATCGCTGACGGGGGCGAGGATGGGCGTCGTCGGCCTCGGCAGCATCGGCGAGGCGGTGGCGCGGCGCGCGGAAGTCATGGCGATGCAGGTCGCCTGGTGGGGGCCGAACCCCAAGCCGGAGGCGCGCTGGCCGCGTGCGGAAAGCCTGATCGCGCTGGCCGAGGCGAGCGACGTCCTGGTGATCGCGGCGCGCGCGCACGGCGGCAACGTGCATATGATCGACCGCGCGGTGATCGAGGCGCTGGGGCCGGACGGGCTGCTCGTCAACATCGCGCGCGCGCAGGTGGTGGACGAGGAGGCGCTGATCGCGGCGCTGAAGGACGGCCGCCTGGGCGCGGCGGCGCTCGACGTCTATGAAAGCGAGCCGACCACGGCGGAGCGCTGGGCCGACGTGCCCAACACGGTGCTGACCCCGCACACGGCGGGCGCGACCGATCAGGCGGTGCAGCGGATGACGGCGATGCTGCTGGCGAACCTGGCGGCGTTTTTCAGGGGCGAAGCGCTGCCGACGCCGGCGGGGTGAGTTCTGTTGCTCCCCCGTGTTCCCGCGGAAGCAGGAGCGCGAGCAGGGGCAAGGTCTTCGTTCTCCTGGGCTCCTGCTTTCGCAGGAGCACGGATTCCTCATGGTTGGGAGTCGTTCAGCTCTCCGTCGCCCGCGCCTTGTCGATCGCCGCCTTGAGGGCGCCGTAGCCGACCGCGCCGGAGAGGAGCTGATCGCCGACGATGAAGGTGGGGGTGCCCTGGATGCCGAGCGCGCGGGCGGTTTGCAGGTTGGTTTCGATTTCGCGGGCGATGGCGGAGGTGTCGGCGGCGGCGGGGTTCACGCCGAACTGTTTCGCGGTTTGCGCCACCTTCGCCGCATCGAGCGCGCCGCCCTCATACATGGCGCGGTGGAAGGGGAGGAACTTGCCCTCGCCGGCGGCGGCGAGGCTCATCCGCGCGGCGCCGTCGCTCTCCGGCGCGAGGATCGGCAGCTCCTTATAGACGACGCGCAGATCGGGATCGGCGGCGATCAGCTTCTCGATATCGCCGACGCTCGCCCGGCAATAGACGCAGGCGTAATCATAATATTCGGTGAGCGTGACGCGGCCATGCGGGTTCCCCGCGACCGCGCCGGGAAAAGGCGTGGTGATCGCCGCCCGGTTGGCCTCGATCGCCTGCGCGGTCTGCTTGTCCGCCAGGCGATTCATCGCTTCCGGGATGATCTCCGGATGAGCGAGCAGATAGGTGCGGATGGCGTCCCCGCCGCTTTGGCCGCCCGAAAAGCCGCCCATGCCGGCGATCGCGATCAGCGCGCCGATTCCGGCGGCGAGCGCGCCGCCCACCATGCCCTGCCAGGAAAGAGTCACTTGGCCCTGCTGTCCATCTTGTTGCGCGAGGTGATCGCGATATCCTCCGCCCGGATATAGTCCGGCGTGCCTTGGGGGATACCCTTCATCGCGATCTCCGCGTTCATGCGGGCGAGCTCGTCCTGCCCGTCCATCGCATAGCGTTCGGCGGTGGCGAGCGCGGCGTGGGCGTCAGCCCCCTGCCGCGCATAGACGGTGCCGAGCGCATACCAGGCGAGCGGATCCTCGCGATCGCGCGCGACCGAGAGCTTGAGCACGCGCTCCGCCTCTGCGAAGTTCTTCGGGTCTTCGGTGGCGAGTAGCGCATGGCCGAGCATCGCGCCGATCAGCGG
>DASSTK010000255.1:0-2082 GCA_035707945.1 Sphingomonas sp. | reverse complement strand
CACCGAGAAATCCCGCAAGTCGCGGTTGTTGACCCCGATCAGGCGCGAGCGGAGCTTAAGCGCGCGTTTAAGCTCGGCCTCGTCATGCACCTCGATCAGCACGTCCATGCCGTGATCGATCGCCGCCGCCTCAATCTCGGCCATCGCCCCGTCGTCGAGCGCGGCGACGATGATGAGGATCGCATCCGCCCCGATCGCGCGCGCCTCGGCGACCTGCCAGGGATCGACCATGAAATCCTTGCGAATGACTGGCAGCGCGCAAGCCGCGCGCGCCGCGATCAGATAATCCTCATGCCCCTGGAAAAAGGGCGCGTCGGTGAGCACCGAGAGGCAGGCCGCGCCGCCCGCCTGATAGGTGCGGGCATGGGCGGCGGGATCGAAATCGGCGCGGATCAGGCCCTTGGACGGGCTCGCCTTCTTGATCTCGGCGATCAGCGCATGGCCGCTCTGCGCCTTACGGGTGAGCGCGTCGGCGAAGGCGCGCGGGGGTGCCATGTCCCGCGCGATCTCCTCCAGCACCGCGACGGAGGTGACCGCCTTGCGCCGGGCCACCTCCGCGCGGGTGGCGGCGAGGATGGTGTCGAGCACGGTCGTCATACCAGTGCTCCTGCGAAAGCAGGAGCCCATATCGAGATGCGGGCCTGGGCTCCTGCTTTCGCAGGAGCACGAACAGGACAAGGCGGCTTGGCCATCAGAAGGCGATCCAGCGGGCGAGGAGGGCTTCGGCCGAGCCGTCGTCGATCGCCTCGGCCGCCTGCGCCGCGCCCGCCGCCCAGTCGCCCGCGCGGCCGGCGACGATCAGCGCGGCGGCGGTGTTGAGCAGCACCGCGTCGCGATAGGGACCGGGCTCTCCGCTGAGCAGGGCGATCAGCGCGCGGGCATTGTACGCCGCGTCCCCGCCGCGCACGGCGGCGAGCGGGTGGGGGGCGAGGCCGGCGTCCTCGGGACGCACATGCTCCTCATGGTCCCCGCATGCGCCGAGGCGGACGACGCGGCTGCCCCCGGCGATCGAAAGCTCGTCCAGCCCCTCGTCGCCCGCCACGATCATCGCGCTGTCGGTGCCCAGCAGGCGCAGCGCCTCGGCCACGGTGCCGAGATAATCGGTGCGGGCCACCCCCATGAGCTGGCGTGTGACGCGCGCCGGATTGCACAAGGGGCCGACGATGTTGAAGATCGTCCGCCGCCCGATCGCGCGGCGCACGGCGGCGAGGCGGCCGAGCGCGGGATGGTGCGTCTGCGCGAACAGGAAGGCGAGGCCGAGCTCGGCCAGGCTTTCCTCGGCGCGCGCGGCGGCGCGATCGAGATCGAGGCCGAGCGCCTCCAGCGTATCCGCCGCGCCCGCCCTGGAGGACGCGGCGCGGTTCCCGTGCTTGGCGACCGGCACACCGCATGCAGCTACGACTATCGCCACCGCGGTCGAGATGTTGAGGCTGTGCGCGCCGTCTCCGCCGGTGCCGCAAACGTCGATCGCCCCCGCCGGGGCCTTCACCTCGATCACCCGTTCGCGCAGCGCCCGGGCGGCGGCGGCGATCTCGGTGGCGGTCTCGTCGCGCAAGGTGAGAGCGGTCAGGAACGCCCGAACCGCCTCCTCGGGCACGAGGCCGTCGAGAATATCGGCGAAGGCGGCCTCCGCCGTCTCGAACTCGAGCGGGCTCGCGGGATCGGGGAGCAGCGCCAGCCGGGTCATGCGGGATGGCGCTCGCGCACCGGCAGACCGGCGATCCTGAGAAAATTGGCGAGCATCGCATGGCCATGCTCGGTGGCGATGCTTTCGGGGTGGAACTGGACGCCGTGGATGGGCAGCTCGCGGTGGCGAAAGCCCATGATCGTGCCGTCCTCGGCGCGGGCGTTGACGATCAGCTCGGGCGGCAGGTCCGCCTGTTCGACGATCAGCGAATGATATCGCGTGGCGGTGAAGGGGGTGGGCAACCCTTCGAACAGGCCGGTGCCGTCATGCCCGATCGCGCTCGTCTTGCCGTGCATCAGCCGATGCGCGCGCGCCACCGTGCCGCCGAAGGCCTGCCCGATCGCCTGATGGCCGAGGCAGACGCCGAGCAGCGGCCGCCGCTCCGCCGCGCAGGC
>DASSTK010000254.1:0-2577 GCA_035707945.1 Sphingomonas sp. | reverse complement strand
TCCCGCCGATGGCGGCGGGATCGAGCAAGTCAGGGAGAAGTTACCATGTTCGCCTTCGATTTTTCCTCCTTCCGTGAAGCGGTGGTTTCGGCGACCGGCGCCGTCGTCTTCGGCGCGATGTTCGTCGCCGCCGCGGTGCTGCCGGCGCAGCAGGCGGTCGCCGCCGTGCTGCACCTGTAAGCCGGGAGAACAGCGAATGACCCGTTTCGTCATCGATCGGCATCGGGGCCTCTGGCTCGGCGTGTGCCAGGGCCTCGCCGATTTCAGCGGCCTGCCGGTCGGGCTGGTGCGGCTGATCGTGGTGCTCGCCACCATCTTCTCGCTCGGCCTTCCCGGCGTGATCGCCTACATGCTCATCGGCTGGCTGGCGGGGGAGCGTTGACAAGCTCGTCCGCCGCCGGCGCACAGGAAGCGTCGGCACGCCCGAAAGCCTCTTTGATTTTCTTCAACCCGCAAAGCTGACCCGGGGATAAGCCCAGGGCTTGACGCCGATCCGCCGGCAACGCGACGTATCGGCCATGATCGACCCCGATGAAACCGACACAAAGGAGGGCGCGGCCGCCATCGCCGATGCGCCCCGCATCCGCGCGATCCTGATCGAAGCGGCGCGGGCGGGGGAGTCGATCAGCTATTCGGCGCTGCTCGCCCAGCTCGGGCTGCGTTTCACCCGGCCCAAGATGCGCGCGCTGTGCCGGACCCTGGGTGCGATCGACGAGGCGGGCGCGGCCGCCGGAGAGCCCGAGCTCGCGGTGCTGGTGGTGCGCGAGTCGGATGGTCTGCCGGGGCAGGGCTGGTGGGTGGGCGGCAGGGCGCTGATGCTCGGCCATGAAGGCCCGTGGCAGGGCCCCGAGGCGCAGGCGTTCGTGCGGCGCATCCAGCAGGAGGCGTTCGATTGGTGGGGGGAGCGATAACTGTCTCTGCCGCTCACCCTTCGTGCCGAGCGAAGTCGAGGCGCCTTGGCTTCGCTCGGCGATGTCCCTCGACTGCGCTCGGGACGAACGGGAAAGCTAAGGCCCTTATTCCTCCACCAACCGCTTGAGATCGGCGGCGGTGCCCGCGATGTCAGGCTGGGTCTGGGAGAGAGAGGTGACGAGCAGGCGCGCCTTGCCCTGCTTGTCGAATACATAGATCGCCGAGCTGTGCGTCACCTCATACAGCTTGGGATCGGGATTGGGGCGGACCGAGTAGGCGATGCGGTAACGCTTGGCGAGCGTCGCCAGCTCGTCCGGCGTGCCGCGCAAGCCGGTGAATTGCGGGCCGAACGCCTTGGCGTAATCCGCCAGCACAGGCAGCGTGTCGCGCTGGGGGTCGACCGTCACGAACAGCACGCGCACCTGCGAAGCGTCGGGGCCGAGCTTGCCGAGCGCCTGGGCGATGTTGGCGAGCGTTGCCGGGCACACGTCCGGGCAGAAGGTGTAGCCGAAATAGAGCATCACCACCTCGCCGCGATAATCGGCCTGGGTGACGGCGCCCCCGTCCGGCGCGCGGGTGAGCTGGAACTTCAGATCGGGGGTGCTGCCCGCGATATCGGTGGCGTGCCACGCGCCGCCTCCGCCGCCGCACGCGGCGAGCGCCAGCGGCAGCGTCAGGGCGGCGATCAGCGCACCGCGCCGGGAGAGGAGAGGGAGCACCGCGTCGCCTCCGCTCAACCCGGCTGCTTGCCGTCCAGCATGGCGATGATGGCGGAGAAGTCCTTCGTCCCGTTCCCGCCGTTGACGAAGCTCTGGTAGAGCGCCTCGGCCGCCGCGCCCATCGGCACGGCGGCGTCCGCGCCCTGCGCCGCCGCCATCGCCAGCTTCAGATCCTTGAGCATCAGCGCCGCCGCGAAGCCGCCTTCATAGCCGCGATCGGCCGGGCTTTCCGGGCCGACGCCGGGCAGCGGGCAATAGGAGGTCAAGGACCAGCTCTGGCCCGAAGCCTTGGAGGCGATATCGTAGAACTTCTTGGGATCGAGCCCCAGCCGCTGCGCCATTGCCAGCGATTCGCAGGTGGCGATCATCGTCGCGCCGAGGATCATGTTGTTGCAGATCTTGGCCGCCTGGCCGGCGCCCGCCTCGCCGGCGTGGATCACCGCCTTGCCCATCTTCTGGAGGATCGCCTCGGCCTTGGCGAAGGCTGCGTCGCTGCCGCCGACCATGAAGGTGAGCGTGCCGCCGTTCGCCGCCGCGATGCCGCCGGAGACGGGCGCGTCGACCATCTCCAGCCCCCTGACGCGCGCCTGTTCGGCGACCGCGCGGGCGGTGGCGACGTCGATGGTGGAGCAGTCGATCAGCAGCGTGCCGGGCGCGACGGCGTCGAACACCTCGCCGCCGTACACGGCCGCGACATGCTTGCCGGCGGGCAGCATGGTGACGACCGCGTCCGCCCCGCGCACCGCTTCGGCCGCCGATCCGGCCGGCGCGCAGCCGCCCTTGCAGGCATGATCGAGCGCCGCCTGGGCGAGATCGAAGGCGGCGACCTCATGCCCCGCCTTGACCAGATTGAGCGCCATGCCGCCGCCCATGTTGCCGAGCCCGATGAAACCGATCCTTGCCATGTTCCTCTCCTTCTTCTTCTCCCCTCCCGCTTGCGGGAGGG
>DASSTK010000253.1:0-3951 GCA_035707945.1 Sphingomonas sp. | reverse complement strand
CGCTTCGGAGACGACGCGCCGCCCGGCGGACGCGGGATGCTCCGGCCCCACCTTGAATAGCGTGGCGGGATGATAGACGCCGCCGTTGACCAGCGCCGAATAGGCGATGGCGAGCGCCAGCGGCGTCACCGCGATGCCGTGGCCGTAACCCACCGTCATCGTCGTGGTGCGGCCCCAGTAGCTCGGCCACAGCGGCCGCGCAGCGTTCTCCAGCTCGATCGCGGGCGGCTTGTCGAAGCCCAGCTTCCTGAACATCGCGATCTCACGATCCTTGCCGAGCTCGTCGGCGATCTGCGCGGTGACGATGTTGGAGGAGAGCACCATCATCTCGGGAATGTCGAGCCAGCGCCCGGCGGGCTCATCGTCATGGATGGTGAAGCGGCCGACATGGAGCGGCTTGGTGGCGTCATAGCGCTTCGCCATCGAGGTGACGACGCCGCTTTCCATCGCGTTGGCGATGGTGATCGTCTTGAAGGTGGAGCCGAGCTCGTAATCGGACTGGATGGCGTTGTTGCGCAGCGCCTCCATGCCGGTGCTGCCCGGATCATTGGGGTTGAAGGTAGGCCAGGAGGCCATGCCCAGCACCTCGCCGGTGCGCACGTTCATCACCACCCCCGCGCCGGCGGCGGCGGTGAAGGTGGTGGCGGCCTTGTCCAGCTCCTCCTCCAGCGCGGCCTGCACCCGGCTGTCGATCGAGAGCGCCACGGGCTTGTCCAGCAGATCGGGGTTGGTGAGGCGCTTGTTCAGCACCTTCTCCATGCCGAACACGCCCTTGCCGTCGATATTGGTCCAGCCCAGCACATGAGCGGCGAGCGTCGCCTGCGGATAGAGCCGCTCGGGCTCCTGCGCCAGCTCGATCGCCGGCTCGCCGATCGCGTTGACGGCGGCGACGAGATCGGGCGTGGCGCGGCGGCGCAGATAGACGAAGCTCTTCCCCGAGGTGAGGATGGCGTAATATTGCGCCTCGCCCTTCTCCGGCATCAGCTTCGCCAGCTTGGCGGCGACCTCGTGCGGATCGTTGACCAGCTTGTCGGGATGGACGGCGATCGCCCACGCCTCGATGGTGCGGGCGAGCGGCACGCCGTTCCTGTCCACGATGTCGGCGCGCGGCGGGGCGAGCCCGTCGCCGATATGCGCGCCGCCCGGACCGGCGGAGACGACCGAGATCCACAGCAGCCGGAGCACGATCAGGCCGATCAGCCCCAGGAACAGCAGCATCACCACCATCAGGCGGAAATGCACGAGCGCGAGCGTCTGCTGGCGTTGTCCGGCCAGCCGGACCCTGTCCGGTCGCGCGACGAGCGCGGTCACGGCCGCGGCGACTTGCCGCCCGCGTCGAGGAAGGCGACCTGGCGCGGATCGTCGCCGAGCCCGCCATCGTCGCCCACGGTGCGGACGAGGGTGGCGGGGCGCAGCATCGGTTGCCGGCCGGCCGAATCGTCAAGGCTAAGCGACACGCTGTGGAGCAGCTTGCTGGCGGGCCGATCCGCCTTCGTCACGCGATAGGAGACCTGCGCCACGGCCGGCGGGGCCTGAAGCGCGCGGATATCGGGCGGAAGCTGGGTATCGGCTCCGGCCGGCGCATGGGCCGGAACGGCAAGGCTGGCGAGCTGCATCTCTCCCGTCAGATACTGGGAGGCCTTGGGCGCGGTCAACGCCAGCACGTTGGCGTTCCACCGCTCCAGCTGCACGAGACGGCTTCGGGTGTCGAGCTCGGTGCCGAGCGAGCGGATGTCCTTGCGCGCGGTGAGCAGCCGGTGCTCCGTCCGCGTCAGTTCGGCGCGTTCGGCGGCGACTTGGAGCGAGACGAGATAGCAGCCGAGCGCGGCCGTGGCGACGCCGGCCACCCAGCCTATGGCGCGGAAACGGGCGGCGATCATGCGGACACTCCTCGACGAGCGGCGGGGGCGGCCCCCGCGGGAAAAGCGACGGGCTGGGCGGTGCGGCGCGCGGAGCGCAGCGTCGCCGAGCGGGAACGGGGATTGCGGGCGATCTCCGCCTCGCCGGCGCGGACGGCGCGCGAGACGCGATCGAAGCGCGGCGCGGGCGCGGGGCCGGCGGCCGGGCGGTGGCGCGAACCGGCGGGCACAGCGCCCGAACGATCCTTGAGGAAGCGCTTGACGATGCGATCCTCGAGGCTGTGGAAGCTCACCACCGCGAGACGGCCGCCGGGCGCCAGCAACGCCTCGGCGGCCTCGAGCCCCCGCTCGAGCTCGTCCAGCTCGCGGTTCAGATGGATGCGGATCGCCTGGAAGGTGCGGGTCGCCGGGTCCTTGGGCGCGCCCGGCCGATAGCCGACCGCGCGGCGCACCACCTCGGCGAGCTCGGCCGTGCGGGTGAGCGGGCGCGCGGCGACGATCGCACGGGCGATGCGGCGCGACTGGCGCTCCTCCCCGTAGAGATAGAGGACATCGGCGATCTCGGCCTCGTCGGCACTGTTGAGGAAGTCGGCGGCGGTCTGGCCGCCCCGGCTCATCCGCATGTCCAGCGGCCCGTCAGACTGGAAGGAGAAGCCACGCTCCGCCCGATCGAGCTGCATCGAGGACACGCCGATGTCCAGGGTCACGCCGTCGACCGCCGCCACCCCCCGCTCGGCCAATACGCCGGCCATCTCTGAAAAACGCCGCGCCACCAGAACCAGCCGCCCCTCGCTCTCGGCCTCCAGCGCGCGACCCGCTGCGATCGCATCGGGATCGCGATCGAAGGCGAACACCCTGCCCGCCCCCGCGGCCAGGATCGCGCGCGTATAGCCGCCGGCCCCGAAGGTGCCGTCGACATGCGTTTCCCCGGGCCGGACGGCGAGCGCAGCCATCACCTCGTCGAGCATCACGGGGATATGCGGGGCCTGCGGGCTCATGCCGCGATCCCCTTTTCCCTGAGCAGGAAGGCCAGCGTCTTGCGGTTGCGCGAGCCTTCCGGGAAGGCGGCCAGCGCCTTCTTCGGATTCCAGATCTGGAAGGAGGAGCCCGCGCCCACGAAATAGGCCAGGTCCTCGATCTCGCCCAGCGCGCGCAGCATCGGCGAGAGCACCATGCGCCCGGCGCCGTCGAACTTCACCGATTCGAGGCTGCCGAAAGCGTCCACCCGCGCCGCCTCCAGCGCGGCCATGCGCTCGGCGGCGGGCAACTCGGCGACGCCCTCGCGGAGCTGCACGTCGATCTCGGACGACGCCACCGCGTCGAGCGCGGTCAGGCATGCGCCGTTGGCATGTTCGCCGATCATCAGCGTGTTGTCGGGATCGAGGCTGTGGCCGAGGGCGCGCTTCTCGATGAGCGCGCGGAAGCTCGCCGGGACCGATACCCGCCCCTTCGCGTCCACCGCATTCAGCGCATGGCCCTGGAAGAGATGGCCGATTTCCACCCGAACCCCGCTTGGCGACGCGCGAAACCCCTTCCGTCGCCCTTCCGCGATCCGGAGCCTCCAGGTTTGGAGTCCTCCCCCACGGACACTCAAGGGGGTATCATGGGGAATATATGGGTTTCAATACCATTTCATGGTTTTTGATGTGAATCCTTTGGGGAGTGGTGGAAATATCCGCCCAGACGAAATGACGGATTCCCGATAGTATTCCTGCTTTGTTCTTGGAACAGGCCCTGTGGATAACTATGTTGACGAAAACCGGCCGTCGCGCCGACGGCACGCGAGGCGGTCGGAAGGAGAGCGGGGAGCGGTGAATCGGAGGTGAAAGAAGTCTCACCCGCCGCACCAGCCGCGAACGGCTCTATCGCAGAGAGGCGAGTGCTCCTGCGAAGGCAGGAGCCCAGGCTTTCAGGCGATGTCCTCTGCTTTCCTGGGCTCCTGCCTTCGCAGGAGCACGAAAGGTTCGCTAGAAGCCGTTTAGGATCGGCGTGACCGTTCCCGCTCTCAGCGCCGCGCGGGCGGGGCGATGGGGTGAACGGCGTGGGAATCCATGTTGGGCACCGGCACGGTGTCGGGCGGCGGGGCGGCGGG
>DASSTK010000252.1:0-4315 GCA_035707945.1 Sphingomonas sp. | reverse complement strand
CTCGCGGCCCGACCAGCCGGACGAGCGGCTCGCCGGCCTCGACGATCCGCGCCTCGATACGCTGGTTTCGCCCGAAGGCGCGACGCGGTTGCGCGAGGAGGCGGAGCTGGCGCTGGGTGGATACGGCCATTTCGATCTCGCCGCCTATCGCCACGGCGACCAGACCCCGGTGTTCTTCGGATCGGCGCTGCGCGAATATGGCGTCGACGCGCTGATCGCCGCGATCGGCGACCATGCGCCGCCGCCCCGCGAGCAGCCGGCCAGCCCCCGCCCGGTGGAGCCCGACGAACCGGCTGTCTCCGGCTTCGTGTTCAAGGTGCAGGCGAACATGAACCCGCAGCACCGCGACCGCATCGCTTTCCTCAGGATTTGCTCGGGCAGGTTCCGGCGCGGCATGAAGCTGAAGCAGGTGCAGACGGGCAAGACGATCGCGATCAACTCGCCGATCTTCTTTTTCGCGCAGGATCGCGAACTGGCCGAGACGGCGCTGCCCGGCGACATCATCGGCATCCCCAACCACGGGGTCTTGCGAGTCGGCGATACGCTGACGGAGGGCGAACCGATCACCTTCACCGGCATCCCCAACTTCGCGCCCGAGATATTGCGGCGCGTGCGCCTGCTCGATCCCACCAAGACCAAGCAGATCCGCACCGCGCTCACCGACATGGCCGAGGAGGGCGTGACCCAGCTCTTCAAGCCGCTGGTGGGCAGCCAGTGGATCGTCGGCGTGGTGGGGCAGCTCCAGCTCGAGGTGCTGATCGCGCGGTTGCAGGCCGAATATAATGTCCCCGCCGAGTTCGAGCCCGCTCCCTTCGAGACGGCGCGCTGGCTTTCGGCCGACGATCCGGCGGAACTCAAGGCTTTCATGGAGGGCCGCAGCTCGGCGATGGCCGAGGATCGCGACGGCGCGCCGGTGTTCCTCGCCCGCGATGCGTGGGAGGTGAACTATGTCGCAGAGCGCGCCCCCAAGGTGCGTTTCTCGGCCACGCGGGAGCGGGCTTCGGCATAGCGTCCGTCCTCGCGCACCGAAATACTCGGCCGGTCGCAGGTTGCGTTGACCGGGCGGGCGCGCGGCCCTAGCGGGCGGGAATGCAGTCCTTGACCCTTCTCGACATCGTGGTGCTGCTGTGCGTCGGCGGCGGCGCGGTGCTGGGCGTGCTGCGCGGCTTCGTGTTCGAGGTGCTCTCGCTGTTCGCCTGGGTGGCGGGGGTGATCGCGCTCAAGCTGCTCTACACGCCGGCGGCGCTGTTCCTCGGCGCGCATATGGGGACGCAGGCGGGAGCGGCGCTGCTCGCCTTCGTGGCGGTGTTCGGGATAGCCTTCCTCGTCTTCCGCATGATCGCGACGCGGATTTCCAGGCGCACGCGCGATTCGATCCTGGGTCCGGTCGATCGTTTGCTGGGGCTCGGCTTCGGCGCGATCAAGGGGCTGATCGGCGTCACGCTGCTGTTCATGCTGTTCAACCTGCTGTTCGATCTCGGCTATGGCGGCGCGACCCCGCGTCCGGTGTGGGTGACGCAGGCGCGCAGCTATCCGCTGCTCCAGGCGAGCAGGCGGGCGATAGACGATTTCGTCGCGGCGCGCCGGGCGGGCCATCCCTATCTCTGGAACCAGAGCGAGCGCCATTGAGGGATGACGGCGCGCGCGGGCGCGCCTATCTGGGCGGTCATGTCGGCGGCGCTCTACAATTCGACGATCCTGCGGCTCGCCGCCTCGATCCCGCACCATGAGCGGCTGGAGCGGCCCGCCGCCACCATCGAGAAACGCTCGCCGATCTGCGGCAGCCGGGTGACGGTGGACATGGCGCTGGACGGGGAGGGCCGCGTCGCCGCGATCGGGCAGGAGGTGCGGGCTTGCGCGCTGGGCCAGGCCTCCGCCGCGCTGATGGGCGCGCACGCGATCGGCCGCAGCGCCGCCGAGCTGGCGCAGGCGCGCGACGCGCTCACCGCCTTTCTCGCGGGGGAGCGCGGCGATCCGGGCGACTGGCCGGGGCTCGAGATCTTCGGCCCGGCGCGCGACTATCCCGCCCGCCACGCCTCGATCCGCCTCGCTTTCGAAGCGGCGGCGGAAGCGGCCCAAGCGGCGGCCCACGCCGGATCGCCGGCGTGAACGGCGCCGAAGCCACCGATCTTTTCCGCGAAGGCGTCATCATGCTCGCGGCGGCCTTGCCGTGCGTGCTGCTGTTCCGCCGCTTCGGCCTGGGCGCGGTGCTGGGCTATTTGCTGGCGGGCGTGCTGATCGGGCCGCAGATGCTCGATCTGGTCGGCGACGCGCAGGCCAAGATGGGCATCGCCGAGGTCGGCATCACCCTGCTGCTCTTCCTCGTCGGGCTGGAGCTGAGCCCGCGCCGCCTGTGGGAGATGCGGCGGGAGATTTTCGGCATCGGGCTTGCGCAGGTGGCGATCGCGGGGCTGGCGCTGTCCGCGATCATCTACGCCTTCGCCGGCTTCAGCCCCGCCGCCTCGCTGGCGATCGGCCTTCCGCTCGCGCTCTCCTCGACCGCGCAGGTGCTGCCGATGCTCCAGTCGGCGGGGAGGCTGCACAGCCCGTTCGGGGAGCGCGCCTTCTCGATCCTGCTGTTCCAGGATCTCTCGATCGTGCCGCTGATCACGATCATCGCCGCGCTTTCCCGCGCGCCGGCCGATCCCGGCGCGCCGCCGGGCTGGCTGCTCGCCGCCTATACGGTGGGCGCGATCGTGCTGCTGGTGCTGGCCGGGCGCTTCATCCTCAACCCGCTGTTCCGGCTGATCGGGGGGCTGGGCGAGCGCGAGATGTTCGTCGCGGCCGGCCTGTTCACCGTGCTCGCCGCCGCCGCGCTGATGGAATTCCTCCATCTCTCGACCGCGCTCGGCGCCTTCATCGCGGGCGTGATGCTGGCGGACTCGCCCTATCGGCACGAACTCGAAGCCGATGTCGAGCCGTTCCGCACCATCCTGCTCGGCCTGTTCTTCCTCACCGTCGGCATGATGCTGGACCTGAGCGCGATCGCCACGCGGCCGCTGTTCGTGCTCGCCATCGCCGCCGCGCTGATCGTCACCAAGGCGGCGGTGCTCTACGCGATCGGGCGGGTGGCGAAGATGGAGCATCGCCCCGCCATCGCGCTCGGCCTGCTGCTGAGCCAGGGCGGCGAGTTCGGCTTCGTGCTGTTCGCCCAGGCGCAGCACGCGCTGCTGATCGCGCCGGAGGCGGCGAGCCTGTTCTCGGCGGTGGTGACGCTCTCGATGGCGAGCACGCCCTTCCTGATGGCGCTGGCGCGGCGCTTCGGCGGAGAATCCGCCGGAGCCAAGCTGCGCGGCCTCGACGGCCCCGACAAGGCCGAGCAGGCGAGCGCGCTGGTGGTGGGCTATGGCCGCTTCGGCCAGACAGTCACCCAGATGCTGCTCGCCCACGGCATGTCGCTCACCATCGTCGATCTCGATACCGAGATCATCGACTTCGGCGGCCGGATCGACATCAAGATCTATTATGGCGACGGCACCCGCCTCGATCTGCTTCGTCAGGCCGGCGCGGCGGAGGCGAAGCTGATCTGCTTCTGCATCGACGGCGATCAGCCCACGCCCGATCTGCTCGCTTCGGTGCGGCAGGCCTTCCCGAACGCGCAATTGCTGGTGCGCCTGTTCGATCGCCGCCAGTTGATCGCGCTCGCCGAGTTCAAGCCCGCCGGCATGGTGCGCGAGGTGTTCGAAAGCGCCGTCTGCCTCGGCCGGCTCGCGCTCAAGGCGGCGGGCGCGGACGATGAGCGGATCGAGCAGATCGAGCAGGAATATCGCGAGCGCGATCGCCGCCGCCTGCACATCCAGCACGAGAGCGGCGATCTGCGCACCGCGCTCGGCCTGATGTATCGGCCTGGCCATCAGCCCGACAGCCTGGAGGACACCGGCTCATGAACGCGCGCCTCGATCCCCTGGCCCTGCTCGCCGCGCTCGCCGGGGCGGCGGCGGTGATCGCCGGGGCCTATGGCGCGCACGGCGCGAGCGGCGCGGCGGCCGAATGGCTCAAGACCGGCTCGCACTACCAGATCGTCCACGCGATCGCGGCGCTGGCGCTGATCGGGCGGCCGCTGGGGCGCGCGGCGGGGTGGCTGTTCGTGGCGGGCGGCGCGGTGTTCGCCGGCACGCTCTATGCGATGGCGCTGGGCGGCCCGCTCTGGCTCGGCGCGGTGACGCCGGCGGGCGGACTGATGCTGATCGCGGGCTGGCTGGCGCTCGCGGCGGGCGCTTTGCGCACGCATTCCGGGCGCGAAGAGGAAGCCTGAACGCGGCGGCGGGATTTCGCTGGCAATGTAGGATTTCGCCTGCCAAGCAGTTCGTTCGGG